>NZ_DALZCD010000038.1:12438-21580 GCF_031978025.1 Erwinia sp. | reverse complement strand
AAAACGCTCAGTAGCAGGCCTGCATTTTTGTTTTTTACCGCCAACATCTCATCCTCCGCTCTCGATTTTTCATTATGTTATAACATAACATTAATGCCTACCAGCGATGATGACGGATGCCCCTGGCAGCGCGGCGTTATTCGCCTTTCGCAGAAAGTACGGCGGTCATATGGACGCCGTTGTTGTAATTGGCCTCGGTGATGCGATAAGACGTGCCGGCTGCCTGCGCCTGGGCTGAAATTTGCGCTTCAGCCTCGTCCAGTGTAGAAGCACAAGCGGTGACGCTCTGCGCGAAGCTGGCGGATGAAACCATTGAAAGAAGAGAAATAACGACTAATTTTTTGATGATTTTCATGGGGAGTACCTTATAGAAATTGACAGATTTAAAGGCTTTTTGCCTTGATGTAATTAATGCTACCCGCTACATGTTCCGGATGAAAGCCGAAGGTTTTGTTATTTTTATTCAAAAAAATTGATTTAATTTGTACTGTGAAAAAAACAGGCGTGTATCGTGCAGCGCTATAACTGCCCTGAAGTAAGGCGAAGGTAAAGGGTGCGTGCTACCCGCAAGGGAATCCGCTTGCCCGTTCCTGTAAATAAACTCTCTGGCCCGGCATAATCTTTGCAATCCGCTATTATCAAAAAAATGGCTTAGATCTGACTTTAAAGTGAGAAGGGAAAATGCGTCTTCGTCCGGCGGCCCGACTGATAGTGCTTGATGATTTCCAGCGAGTGTTGCTCTTGAAATACTGCCATACGGCGGATGCTTTAGCTGGCCGTTCTTATTGGGCAACGCCGGGCGGCGGAGTGGAGCAGGGTGAATCTTTTGAACAGGCCGCCTGCAGAGAACTGCTGGAAGAAACCGGGATTGTTTGCACCGATATCGGCCACTGCGTCGCGCAGCGGCGTTTTACCATGACGCTGCCTGACGGAGAAGAGGTAGAGGCGCTGGAGAAATTTTATGTGGTGCGCGTGCAGAGCCGCACCCTCAGCGCCAATGGCTGGAGTAATAATGAAAAGCGCGTCATCAGCGATCACCACTGGTGGCAAGTCGCAGAACTGCGCACCACCCCTGATATTGTTTATCCTGAGAACCTTGTCGCGCTACTCGCTTCGCTACCTGCCTGACAGCATCCTAATCTATGGACTACCCTTACTTTTCAATCACAGAGGAGAAGGCAAATGGCTGATTCAGTTCTGATCGACACTGTACAGTTTGGCCCGGAAGACGCGCCGGTACAGAAATATGAAATTTATGGTGATGATGAGAAAACGCCAACCCATGGGGTAATTTACCGCAAGGATGAGGGCGACTGGCAAAAGCTGGATGAGACGCTCAACTTTGCCGCAGAGGACGAGCAGAAAGAAGCTACCGAAGCGATGGGTTACGGCTCTGGCGACAGCCTGCCGGACCTGCGCGATCTGCCCGCCGAGGCCAGGGAGCATTGCGAACAGCACTGGCAAAAAAGCCAGCAATAAAGCCTGCCGGGGACGATCCCGGCGCTTTTTACACGTTTGCGAAGAGCACGTTGCTTACCGCATTCACATTCCTGAACGTCCTACCTCAAAACCGCTTTTTGTACCTTACAGGGGGAACATTTGGCCAGAAAACCACTACCTGAATCCGCTAAAGAACTTACGCTCCGCCGTTGGATATCCATCGGGCTTCCCGCCACCGATCTTTTTGCTCTGTGGCTGCAGCCGGATACCTTGCCGCGCATCATGCAGCATTTCGCGACGGTTACGCCGATGAATAAAAGCGATGCGCACTGGCAGGTCAATGGCCCGCTTGGGAAAAAATATGCCTGGCAGAGCCGTATTGTCGAGGCGCAGCCGGGCGAAATTATTGCCTGGCAGTCGCTGGAAGGCGCTGATATACCCAACGAGGGTAAGCTGGTGCTGCATCCTGCTCCCGGCGAGTGGGGAACGGAGCTGGCGTTGACCCTGACTTTCATGCCGCCTGGCGGCATGGCGGGGAAAAAAGTGACCACCTTTTTCGATCTGCTGCCTGAAGAGATTGCCAGCATAGCGCTGCATCGCTTTAAAAGCCTCGCCGAAACCGGAGAGATCCCTACGATTAACGGCCAGCCCGCTGGTCGCCATGCCGAACGTCAGGATAAGGAGAAATAGATGCGTGCACTTTGCTGGAATGGCGTTAACGATCTCAGCGTCGAGACGGTGGCCGACCCCGGTCTGCTTAATCCTCACGATGCCATTATTCGCGTTATCCTGACTACGACCTGCGGGTCCGATTTGCATGTTATTGACGGGCTGATCCCCAGTATGCGCGAAGGCGATATATTGGGGCATGAATTTATGGGCGAAGTGGTTGAAGTCGGCAGTGCGGTGAAGCAGATCCGCCGGGGCGATCGGGTGGTGGTGCCTTCCTTTATCTCATGCGGATCCTGCTGGTATTGCCAGCATGAGTTGCCTTCCTGCTGTGACAATAGCCATCCACAGTGGGAAAAGGGCGAAACGGCGTTGGGCCATCCAACCGGCGGCATTTATGCCTACAGCCACGCCTTTGGCGGCTACGCAGGTTCTCATGCCGAATACGTCCGCGTACCTTTTGCCGATAATGACTGCTTTGTGATCCCGGATGGCGTAACCGATGAGCAGGCGCTTTTTCTGTCTGACGCCGCGCCAACGGGCTATATGGGCGCGGACTTTTGCAATATCCACCCTGGTGATACCGTGGTGGTCTGGGGCTGTGGCGGTGTCGGGCTGATGGCGCAGCAGAGCGCCTGGCTGATGGGCGCGCATCAGGTTATCGGTATCGATCGCTACCCGGAACGACTGGCGATGGCGCGTGACTATGCCGGCAGCCTCACGCTGGATTATACCCAGGTGAACATTCACGAGGCACTGCTGGAACTGACCGGTGGACGCGGCCCGGACAGCTGTATCGATGCGGTCGGCATGGAGGCGCGAGGCGAAGGGTTAAGTCAGGTGTATGACAAGGCCAAACAATTGTTGCATCTGGAGACGGATGTTGGCGCCGCGCTGCGCCAGGCGCTTTACGCCTGCCGCAAAGGCGGAAATATCGCTATTCTTGGCGTATACGGCGTGATGGATAAGTTTCCTCTGGGGCTGATGATCAACAAAAGCCTGACTATCCGTACCGCGCAGCAGCACGGTCAGCGTTATATGCACCGACTACTGGATCACGTAGCGAAAAATGAGCTGAATCCGGCCTTTATGGCCACGCACCGTTTCTCGTTGGAGGACGCGCCGCGCGGTTATGAAATGTTCAAACACAAGGAAGACGGCTGCGTCAGGGCAATTTTCGTTCCCTGATAAACGGGATGAAAGAAAAGGGCGCCGCTGGCTGGTTTGGGCGGTGCCTGGACAAGCTACCTTTTTTTGCAATGCCTTAAACGATAGAAAAAGCCCATAATTGCGTTCTTAATGATAAATCGATCATCATTACCTGGCGGAAAAAAGAACGGGCAGCAGATAACGCACTACATTATCCGGGTCTGATGCTCAGTGGAACGAAATCTCCCGCTAAGGAATTGAATGAGTCTGGATGATCGCTCACCCACTTTTATTATGAAAACGACTAAAAAAACTGTTTTTTGAAAGAGGTTAATTGCATTGTACTGGTATCGTAATTTAATTAATATCATCAAAAAAAGGAAATGATATGATAGGAAGAATTAACCCACCCCCTTGTTTCTCTAATGGGTATATTGATCGTAATAATGATGCGCACCCAGGAAAAAAACCTTTAATAAATCAAATAACTGGATCTGTTATTAATGTAAAAAACACCAATGCTGATTTGCGCTTTGTCAGTAAAGAACTATCTCTATACAGGGAAGTGAAAAATAACGCCGCCCTGGCAACTTTAGCAGATACTAAATTACACAGTAGCCTGAATACTCGACTCAGCTCTTTAGGTATGGCAGTTACTGCCATATATAATATGGTTGAGGGTGGAAAAGCTAAAGAAAAGTCAGTTGATATATGCGATAAAAACCCTGGAAATAAATCAATGGAATTAAATTCTGATCCTTTTTTAACAAAGAGAGGAACGGAATATATTAATAAACTCATTGATACTGAAACTCCTCTTGATTCTACTAACTATGCAATCGGACTTAGAGTTGGCTCTGATATGAAGAAACTTTCAGGAGATCGCATTATGGTCGATCAGTTCAATGCAACATGGAATATGCGGCTTGACATGGCTACTTAAAAGTAGTTTTGTTCAGTCAATGTATTTTATATCGCAGTAACAAACAGGATTTGTTATCTGATTGTAAGGCATTAATTCCCATCCTCCAGAATTTTATAAACCGTGGAACGAGCAATTAGCTGGATGCGCAGTAATTAAGAAGAAACCGGGCTTGAAGATATCGCCCGGTTATCCCCACTTATGCACGGGCATATCAATATGCTGGGGCGTGATACGTTCACGCTCAAAGAGGATATTTTAAAACGAGAATTGAGAGCATTAAATTTTAATATAAAAAACGAATTATCTTCTTAGCATGAGTTTTCGTTCCATTGGTCCTCAAACCCCGATAATGACTGCCATCGTCTTTAACTTGTGCAGCCCCTGGCAAAGCCAGGGTTTCAGTGTGGGAGCGGGTTGTGCGGAGATCACACAGATGAGTTCCCGGGCCAGCATCTTCAGCCGCGGCAGTGCAAAAGGGAAAGCACAAAGCGAATAGCAGGGAACGTTTTTTTTCATATAAAACCAAATGATTAGAGATCGTTGAAGGTGGCTATCGACCGTAGCCAGGAAAACTCAAGGCTCGGGCTGACAGCAGATTAATCGGGCGGAACCTGGGAGCAGATTTGTTAAAGCCAGATTGCTGGACTTGCCATGTTGCCGGCCGCGGGCAATTTACCCGATAGCGTTAGAGCCGTCGGCGGATACTGTCTGTAAATACCGAGATGCTCAGCGGCGAGATGGATGAGTCAGTCAACAATGTGCTAAATGCCTTCAGGCCAGTTAACTTCATTCATTGGTATCAAAAGCTGCCGTAACAGTTTCTGGTGCAGATTATCCTAAGCGGCCAGGCTATCTCAGCCTCGATAATACTAGTGCGCATAATGTATATTATGTTAAATAGGATCCATTTTATGTCCCACTGGGGCAGCCATAGAAATCAGCATGCAGTGAATTTTGAGATACCTCCCTTTTCTGACATCAGGCCTGTCGTACATCTTCACCTCATTCTGATTAGTAGGTGTTTCGATATGCTCACTTAAGCGGATTGTTGCCCGTTTTCGTTTTCGACACTCACTCTTCCCGCCACGGCACGACCACGCCAACAAAAGTATGCGTACAGCATCGACAAGTTACCGCGATATCCTCTGCCGAAATATGTGGATTGACCTGTTGAAGCATTCCCTGTTCATCAATAAATAAACCGGAAAAAAAGCTAAAATCGCCGCAGCAAACATAATCTTGTTGATCATGCTCATAGCGCGCGACCATCCTGAATATGGCATCGGGTTTATCCAGCCGGCTTTTTGCCTCGCTGTAAACGTCATCCCAGCACTGCCCAATCTTGCCGAGTAAAAAATAAAATAGCGGTGAATAATCCAGCCCGCGTAGCTGCCTGCCATGCATGGACTCCCGTTGCGGCAGCATTTCATCAGGCGGTCTTTTATTATTCCTGTCCTGACGATACCTGGTCCCGGGATTGTTCGAGTGATGTCGCGTGGTTGTATTGACTCTGCGATAGAGCTTTTTTGTTTTGTCATGATGAATTCGCAATATGCTCTCCTTGCTAACGAATGGGCTTACCAGTGGTGAATGAAAGACGGAACGGCAGGAGGCTATTTCAACGATATGAAGATGGTCGCCGCAGATTATCGCTATAGCGTGATCATTGCACAAGAATTCGCAGAATGCGCTGTTAACCATGACCCCTTCATCATCAATACGGATAAAGAGCTGTAAGACTACGACAGGTGCGTCATTTTCACTGATACACACCCTTCTGTCTTTTTCACCCTGTTGGGCAAAAGGATTGATATTCACGATGGGAACACCAATCGACAGCCATCTCTTGCTCTATAAAGCTGGCCTGATATCCCATAAGACGTTTTCCTGAAACGGCAAATATCCCGATATAGCCATATCGGTAGGTATTGAAGAAAACCTTAGGCGCCGAGAGTAGATAAGGCAGGATAAACCTGATGAAATGTAGCAAGGAATGATGCCAGTTCCAATCAGATGACCTTCGCAGGCCCGGCTGGTACCGCAGAGCAGAGAATGCTGACCTTACCCTACTCTGCCAAACACAAGCAGAACATCAGTTTAGTAAAAACAGGACCTTAAACCCCTGACGTGGCTTTGATGAAACCTTAGCCCGTTTACCTTTTCTGCGCGCTACGTGGCATCTGCTGTTTCGGCAGGCGCCGCCCCTTACAGACATCACGTAGCACGCTCTTTACTACGGTTTCTTTCAGGCGCCGATGTCTCGTAACGCCTTGCCTTTCATCAAATTACGCTCGATATGTTCCAGCGTGACATGCTTGGTTTCCGGCACCAGCCAGATGGTCAGCAGGATAAACGCCAGGTTAAGCGCGGCGTAAAACCAGAACGTATTGGCGTTACCAAACTTCTCCAGCATGGTCAGAAACGTCGCGCCGACGATCATATTGCCTACCCAGTTAGTGGTTGTGGACGCCGTAATGCCAAAGTCGCGCCCTTTCAGCGGCTGGATTTCCGAGCACAACAGCCATACCACCGGGCCGGCAGCCATTGCAAAACCCACAATAAAAATCAGCAACATCGCAACGGCGAAATATTTACGGAAATCGGTTTCGACGCCCATATGCAGCAGCGTACCCAGTACGCCCATCCCAACGGCCATCACCAGAAAGCTGGTCCTGAGCATAGGTTTACGTCCCCAGCGATCCACCAGCCCAATGGCAATCAGGGTGGCCAACACGTTGACCAGGCCAACGATAACGGTTCCCCACATCTGCTCGCTGGTGCTGGAGAAACCGGCAATACCGAAGATTTTAGGCGCGTAATACATCACCACATTCATGCCGGTGAATTGCTGCATTAGCTGTAACAACATCCCCAGCCAGACCGCACGACGAAAGTTACTGTTGTTACGGAATAGCGACCAGCCGTGCTGTTTGACCATCAGGCTTTCGCGGATTTCATCCAGCTCCTGCTTTGCCTGCTCGCTGGTATTGCGCAGGCGATCCAGCACGCGCTGTGCCTCGTTAAATCGCCCATGAGAAGCCAGCCAGCGCGGACTGTTAGGCAGAAACAGGACGCCAACAAACAGGATCACCGCCGGGATCGCGATAACACCCAGCATCCACCGCCAGCTACCGCTGTAGCTGAAGGCCGTATCCGAAAGATAAGCCACGACAATGCCGGTCGTCAGCATCAGCTGATACATGGATATCATCGAACCGCGAATGCGTTCCGGCGCAATTTCGGCCAGGTACAAAGGTGCGGTATAAGAGGCCACGCCCACGGCCAGACCAAGCAGAACGCGCGAGAAAATCAGCGATTCCACATCCGGCGACAGCGCCGACCACAGTGAGCCGATAATAAACAGCGTGGCCCCGACCAACATACTTTTCTTGCGTCCCAGCTTTGACGACATCCAACCCGCGGCCAGTGCGCCAATAGCTGCGCCAAACATCATCGAACTGACCACCCATTCCTGCTCATGATTGCTGATATGCAGATCTTTCGCTAAAAAAGGCAGTGCCCCGGCAATCACGCCGATGTCAAGCCCGAACAGTAGGCCCGAAAGCGCGGCCATCATACAGACAAACCACGTAAACCGATTCCCTGAAACATTACTGGCTTTCATCCTCTCTCTCCTCGCCTAAAGTCAACTTACATCAAGAATTTCAACTTTATGTAAATAAACGGGAAGCCGATGTGTTACCGGTCACATTTCAGACAGGCCAGCCTGCGCGATAATTCCCATAGCGGAAAGATTGGATCGCCCTTTTCTTCTTTATTCCTCTTTTTTACCTTTCCAGTTCGCCCATGGGCTTTCGGCAGGCAGTTCGGGTTCAGCCGCGGCTGAATCACTCAACGAAGCAATATACAGCGCCTCAACCTCTGCCCGCGCCCACGGCGTACGGCGCAAAAACTTCAGGCTGGACTTAACGCTGGGGTCACTTTTAAAGCAGTTAATATTGATGCGTTTACCCATCTCATCCCAGCCGTAGCGTGCCACCAGCGCATTAATAATGGCCTCCAGCGTCATACCATGCAGCGGATCTTTTGAACCGGGGTTAGTCATAGTCTTTCTCTCAGCAAAAATAGTGCCGTCACCATACTGGCTGCCCTGGTCTGGTGCAAATCGGGCGGGCTGTTTGGTGCGCCTTTATACAAAATGCCGCCTGAAATTAACATGTTGAAACATTTTGCTCAAATTTTCCACCAGGCTGCCGATAGTGGTTTATAGACGGGCTTGTGGGGTCGTCATTTGATTACATCAGGAAATTTTCCAAGAAAGAAATCCCGGTCTCCGCACTGAATGCGAAAAGAGACACGCTCCTTTGCCCTGTAGAGGTAAATGATAAAACGTTCCGCCCGGGAAAAACATGCGCCGCCATACCTGACGGTCGTCGTACCGCATTCATTTGTGAGGACAAAGGCCCACAGATGAATCATTAAGATCATGAAAACTTCCTGGGGTTGTCTATGTTTGGTGTAAAAAAACCAAGTCTTTCTCTGCCGTCATCTAAAGGCAATGCCGTTGTTAGGGACATCAACGCGATTAAACAGCATGTAGCATGGATTGAATTTACGCCCGAGGGAGAAATCCTGACTGCTAATCAGCAGTTTCTTGACGTAACCGGTTATTCACTGAATGAGATCCAGGGTAAACATCACCGTATTTTTTGCGATGCGGAATATGTCCGCTCAGCTGACTACAGTCGTTTCTGGCAAACGCTGGCCGCGGGCGAATCGATCACGGGCATTTTTGAACGCTTCAGTAAACAGCATCAGCGTTTTTATCTCAGTGCCACCTACTTTCCTGTCTGCGACGATAAGGGCAACGTTTATAAAATTATAAAAATAGCCTCGGATATTACCGCTCGTCATCAGGCTCTGGAGCAGAAAGAAGCGGTGATCACCGCGCTGGATCGCTCTATGGCGGTTATCGAATTTACCACCGACGGCAAAATA
>NZ_DALZCD010000038.1:0-12428 GCF_031978025.1 Erwinia sp. | reverse complement strand
AATAACAACTTCCTGAAGTTGATGGGCTATACCCTGTCGGACATTGTTGGTCAGCACCACCGTATTTTCTGCTATGACACTTTTTACCGGGAAAACCCCGACTTCTGGCAGAAAATCGGCAAAGGTCAGCATTTCGTTGGGCGCTTTGAACGTCAAACCGCCAACGGTGAAAGAATGTGGCTTGAGGCAAGCTATAATCCAATTTACGATGCCGACGGCAAAGTCTGTAAAGTCATCAAGATAGCCTCAGACATTACCACACGCGTTGAGGCAGCGAAGCGCGTGGCAGATATTGCGGTCAGCACCTCGGAACAAACGTCGCAAATTACCCATAACGCTAATGAAGTTCTGGATGAAACCGTGCGTAACTCCGGTCAGGTTGCCATACAGGTCAACGCGGCCACCGAGATTGGTACGCGGCTGAACGAATCGGCCAAAAGCATTACCGAAGTGGTAGAGACGATCAACGTTATCGCTTCGCAAACTAATATCCTGGCGCTGAATGCGGCCATTGAGTCGGCGCGTGCCGGGGAAGCCGGGCGTGGATTTAGCGTGGTGGCCGCAGAGGTTCGTCGTCTTGCCGCTTCTACGGCCAGCGCCACGCAAAAAATCACGGCCGTGGTCGATGTTAATACGCAGCTGATTAAGCAGATGTATCACGAACTGGATTCGGTCAAAGAGTTTGTGGTCAACGAACAGGATAAAATCAGCGAGCTTTCACGCAGCCTGCGGGAGATTAACAGCGGCGTGAATCAGTTTGTCACCGTTATTCATCGACTGAATGTCTAGTCCGCAGCCCGGGGAGCAAATTCGTTCCCCGGGCTGTTTGCTTCAGACGCCTGGCATCGGTAAAAACAAACGGTGCGTGACGTTATCTCTGCCTTCAGTCCGCCTGAATCCCATCCTTTCATAAAAAGCGAACGCGGAATCGGGCGCGTGGGTATTAAGAGAGTCAAAACAGCGCTCTGCGTCCTGAATAATGCTGTTAAGAAGAAGACGCCCCGTCTTCATGCGACGCCAGCTATAACTGACATACAGGTGACGAACTCTACCCATACGCGGTTCTGAGCTGTAAGGATCCTTATTCAGACCACAGACACCAATCAGGCGTTCATTACAAAATGCGCCCACTAATTTCTCGCCTTCTGCCTCGAAACGATTCTCTCCACTGCGCCAGTTAGCCTGGAGTCTGTTCAGCATATTGAACTGAAAATGCAGGCTTTCACTTAGCAATGCCGCGAAACCGTCTGTGGCAGGCGTAATGCTTTCAATCAGCAGATTCATTAAGGGAAGTCCTGTAGAAGAAAGGGGCTTACCCTGCGGAGGGATCCAGCCGAACCCAGCGCCGTCCCGCCAGCACGGTGACCGCGGTAATGGTGAGGCCAGCCGCAAGGTGCATAATGAAATCAAGCATATGCAGATGCGTTTGATGACACAGCGACAGCAGCATGGATGACATAAACGCGATACCACCGCCCGCCAGCGCCAGGCTTTTACCTGGATAAAGTGAACGGGAACGATACAGCGCGGCCACGGCAATTACCGTCATGGGCAGGCTGGCCGACAGCATGAACAGATAGCAGTGTACACCCTCACCAAATTGTCCGGCTCCTGCAGGCGGCGCGGTAGAGGACATATTTCCCAGATTCAGCGCCAGCCAGATGAGCGCCAGTATGCCCAGCCATTTCAGTCGGACGGGCCGCCGCCCGGCCAGGCTAAGCGTAAACGCACCCGCCATAGCGCCGGTGCCAAGCACAAAGGCCAGCAGCAAACCTGCCAGCGCAGGCAGCGCATCGGGCCGTGACCAGTCGGTAAACCTGCCGTGCAGCGCCCAACTGCTTAGCATGCCGCAGGGCAAGGCCAGCGCGACCCAGGCGGCCACGCGCCAGCCCGTAGGCCAGAGTCGCTTAACCGGCCGGGCCGAGTCGCTAAGTTGATCGATAAAACGATCATGATTTCTCATGATTGCGGCTTCCTGATTTGCGAAGATTAAGCATTGCGCGATGCAAAAGAGATTTTACCGCGGATAGCGATAAGTTTGATTCCGCTGCGGCCTGAGCCAGACTCTGTTCGCGCAAATGAACAGACTCCACGATTTCTCGCTGTCTTACCGGCAGACGATCCAGATAGCCGGTAAGGTCATCACTGTCGGCATCCGTTTCCGTTAAGGCAGCAGCCTGACGGTTAACCGCCTCCTCATCCGACACTTCCTGATTTCTGCCGCGCTGCCGCAGCGCATCAATGGCCCTGGCCGACGCGATCGCTGCCACCCAGGGCAGAATGGGCCGCTGCGGGTCGTAGGTGTGGCGTACCCGATGGATCGCCAGCAGCGTTTCCTGAATAACATCGTCAAGCAGCGCTTCATCGCTGATTTTTCGGCGTGCAAAAGCGCGGATGGCAGGCACCATCGCTTTCAGCAACCGGTTATAGGCTTCCCTGTCGCCAGCCTGGGCGCGCGCCATCAAGGCAGGCCACTGTTGGGCCTGCCACTCAGGAACGGACATTACCCGTCCGGGAAGCGTTATCTGACTGGCTCAGGGTCACAACGTTTACTCACGATTTTTTCCCGTTTTCACTGGCGCGATCCAGCGCCGAAATAACAATTTTAGGCGTAAGTACCTGCGGTAACACCATCGGTTTGCCGCCGTCTGCCGGATAAACCACATAAAGCGGCAGTCCGCCCCGACCGAAATCACTGAGTGCCTGCTCCACATCCGGATTGTATTTGGTGGAATCCGCAACCATATAAATGGTATCGGTGCGCGCCATTGCGGCTTTAACCGCCTGAGTGGAAAGCGACGTGCGATCGTTCACCTGACAGGTAATGCACCAGGATGCGGTAAAGTTTACCAGAATTGGCTTGCCCTGCCCTTTAATGGCGTCGACATTCTGCGGTGTCCAGGCCACGGCTGCCGCCTGCGACGTCCCGGCCGTAGTCTGAGGCGTAGCGGCCGTATTCAGGTTGAGCAGCGGTAACGCTAACAGCAACAGAAACGCCGCGCTGGCGCCATGCAGCGCCCAGTGACGTTTGCCCATCATCTGACGTTTTTGCGCCATGCCATACAGCCAGGCGGCAAAGCTCAGCAGCAGACAGCACGCCAGGATAGCCGCCAGCGCCGCCGAGCCTGCCTGACGCTCCAGTACCCAAATCAGCCAGCCAACCGCACCCAGCATCGGAAAAGCCAGACCCTGTTTAAGCGTCAACATCCAGGCACCGGGCGCAGGCAGTAACTTTGCCAGTACCGGAAAAAAAGAAATCAGCGTAAAAGGGGCGGCGAACCCCAGCGCCAGGGCGATAAAAATAATCAGGCTGATGGCCGGCGGCTGGGTCAGGGCATAGCCGACAGCACTGGCCATAAAGGGCGCGCTACAGGGCGTTGCCACGATAATTGCCAGCGCACCGGTCAGTGCCGAGCCGGTCAGGCCACCGCGATTGCCGCCGGCTCCCCCAACCCGCTGCACCGCAAGCCCGACTTCAAACAGACCAAAAAGGTTAAGGGCCGATCCCAGCATGACCAGGACTAGCAGGGCAATGACCAGCGGCGACTGGAGCTGAAATCCCCAGCCGACCGACGAGCCGCCCGCCCGCGCCAGCAGCAGTACGCCCACCAGCGCAACCATCGTCACCACCACGCCAAGCAAAAAAGCCAGACCTTCTGCCCGGGCATGAGCAGGCCTGTCGTGGTGGCGCAGCAGGCTCAGCGCTTTCAGCGAAATAACCGGAAACACGCACGGCATCAGATTCAGGATAAGGCCGCCCAAAAAGGCGGCAGCGATGGCAGTTAGCATGATAAACCTACCCTGTTATGCCGGATTGGCCTGGCGATATTTTTTCACCGCGTCCATCGCTTTCTGGATGTGCGCGTCCGGGTTTTTATCGGTGTAGCTGAGCAGGATTTTGCCGTCTGGCGCAATCACGTAGGAGGTGCGGTCGGAATAGGTTTTCCCTTTCATCTCCAGGGTATTTTTATACTCCGTGGCCACTTTTGCGCCCGGATCGGCCGCTACGGTAAATTTGTCGCGACATTCCAGCTGGGAAAATTTAGCAATCTGATCGGTATTGCCCGCCGTCACGCCAATGACTGTCGCACCCTGCTTTTTAAACTCATCCGTTGCTTCGGCAAAGTCGTGCGCTTCCAGCGTACAGCCAGCGCTAAAGGCGGCGGGGAAGAAATAGAGGACAACCGGCCCTTTTTGCAGCGCCTGCTGCAGTGAAAACGTGGTTGATTTACCGGCCAGTGCGGCGTCGAGCTTAAAGTCCGGGGCTTTCTCTCCCGCCTGTAGGGCGGCAAAAGCGCTGGTCGCAGGCAAAGCAAGTGCCAGCAGCATAGCGGCGGTCAAAGCTTTCAGATTCTTATGCATAAATATCTCTCCGTTGATCGACAGGGGTAAGGAAGCGTTCTCCTTAATCAAAGGTTCGTCGAACAGGAGAGAAAAGTTTCGCCAGGGTAAAAAAAAATTTTTACCCTTCGCCGAGAACCAGATTGATATAGGCGGTCACATCCGCCATGGCCTGCTCGCATTTATCCCGGGATGGCCTGATGATGATCAGGTCGGCATAACCATACAGCATGGCACCCAGCTGGCGGGCAATAAGCCAGGCGTCAACCGGACGGAAATCCTTGCTCGCTATCCCTTCTTCAATCACTTGTGCCACAAAGGCGGTCCATCGTTCGTTAATTGCCTCGGCCAGTGCTTCATAAGCCTCATCATGGATCGCCCGCTGCCAGAGCGAACTATAAAGTTGCCAGGTTGCGTCAGGCGCATCCGGTAAATAGCCGACGAGCAGAGCACAAAGTTTATCGCGCGGGTTCAGACCTGCTGTCTCATCCATAAATTGCTGCAGTTCAGCCCGGGTATACCTTGTTAGCGCGTCAATACACAGGCTCTGCCAGTCCGGGAAATAATGATAAATATGACTCCGCGAGATGCCCAGATATTCGGTTAAATCACGCGTTTTTACGTTCTCGATCCCTTTTTCAATGAAAAGCGCGGCCGCGCCATCCAGGATCCGTATTTTCAGTGCCTGTTTCGCTTCTTTCATGCTGGCCCCAGATTGACTTTGAGCAAGTGCTCAAATAGACTGCCCACAAATTTGAGCAACCGCTCAAACTTTATCTTACCAGAAATGAGAACCATGCGAACCTCTGAAAACGCTTCGCCAGCGGCGGCTTCCCACAGTGCCCCGCTGACGATCGGGCTGCTTGGCCGTCGTCACGGCAAAAAACTTATTCTGACGCTGCTGCTGGTTGCGTCAGAAAATATCCTGTACCTGCTCTACCCGCTGCTGGCAGGCTTTGCCATTAATGCCATCGTGGCCGGAAAAGCGTGGCATGCGGTGTTGTATGCGGTCATGGTGTTAGCGATGTGGACTCTTGGGGCCGCCAGGCGCAGCGTGGATACGCGCACCTTCGCCAGAATCTATGCCGGGCTGGCCGTACCGGTGATCCTCGCGCAGCGGGAGGAGCATCACAGCCCTTCTGTTATTGCCGCACGGGTGGCCTTATCACGCGAATTCGTGGATTTCTTCGAGAAGCATTTGCCGGTATTGATCACCTCACTGGTTTCCATTACCGGCGCGGCCGTCATGCTGTTGGCCATCCAGTTCTGGACCGGCATCGCCTGTCTGGTCATTTTAGGGTTTTTTACATTCTTTCTGCCGGGTTTCAGCCGCAAAAACGAAGCGCTGTACGTGAGGCTCAACGACCGGCTTGAAAAAGAAGTCGGCTTTGTCAGCCACGCGCCCGTTACGGCGCTCGTTCGCCACTATCGCGTGCTGGCCGGATTGCGCATTCGCCTGTCCGATCGTGAGGCTTTCGGTTATCTGGCTATTGGCGCCCTGATGACGTTGCTGTTTGGCGGAACCATCCTCACTATGACGTTGCGAGGCGGGCTGGATGCGGGGCATATTTATGCCGTCATGACCTATATGTGGATGTTTGCCATGAGCCTGGATGACGGCCCGCATCTGCTGGAAAAATATTCTCAGCTGAAAGATATCGGTAAACGGGTGAATACCGGCATGGTTTAAGCCGTGCAAAATGGGTTGCTTTACGCAACGTCACCTCTTTTTTTCAGGTTCAGGAATCATTGCGATGCCACAGTTTTTTATCGATCGTCCCGTTTTTGCGTGGGTTATCGCCTTTTTTATTGTTCTTACCGGCCTGATTGCCATCCCACAGCTGCCGGTAGCGCAATATCCTTCTGTGGCACCGCCCAGCGTCACTATCAATGCCACCTGGCCCGGGGCCACGCCGGAGGCGATGAACGAGTCAGTGATCTCCCTGCTTGAACGAGAGATTTCAGGCGTTGATGACCTGCTCTATTTTGAATCCTCCAGTGATACTTCAGGGACGGCCAGCATTACCGTCACCTTCAAACCCGGCACAAACATCAAGCTTGCCCAGGTCGACGTACAAAATCAGCTCAAGGTAGTAGAGTCGCGTTTGCCGCAGGCGGTCAGGCAGAATGGCCTCAGCGTGGAGGCGGCTAACAGCGGTTTTTTGATGATTGTGGCGCTGAAATCCCCTTCCGGGCACTACAGTGAACAGGATCTCAGCGATTATTTTGCCCGTAGCGTGTCAGAGGAGCTGCGTCGTGTACCGGGCGTGGGGAAAGTACAGCTTTTTGGTGCGGAAAAAGCGATGCGGGTCTGGCTCGATCCGGTCCGGCTGTACCATTACCACCTTTCCACCAGTGATGTAACCACGGCGCTAAGCCAGCAGAATGCTCAGGTAGCACCGGGGCGCGTGGGCGATGAACCGGCCGTGCCCGGTCAGCGGGTGACCTATCCGTTGACGGTTCATGGTCAGCTGACCTCTGCCGAGGCGTTTCGTAATATTACGCTTAAGGCAAATACCGATGGCTCACGGGTCAGGCTAAGCGATGTTGCGCGGGTAGAGCCGGGTTTGCAAAGCTATGCCTTCGCCATTCGTGAAAACGGCAAGCCGGCCACGGCGGCGGCGATACAGCTTGCGCCTGGCGCCAATGCCGTCAGTACGGCGGAAGGGATTAAAGCGCGGCTCGGTGAGCTTGCGGTCGTGCTGCCGGAAGGCATGCAATTCTCCGTGCCTTTTGATACCGCGCCCTTTGTAAAATTGTCCATCGAGAAAGTCCTTCATACCTTTATCGAAGCAATGGTGCTGGTATTTCTGGTCATGCTGCTGTTTTTGCAGAACCTGCGCTATACCTTTATTCCTGCCATTGTCGCACCGGTTGCCCTGTTGGGCACTTTTACCGTCATGCTGCTGAGCGGCTTTTCCATTAACGTGCTGACCATGTTTGGCATGGTGTTGGCCATCGGCATTATCGTGGATGATGCTATTGTGGTGGTCGAAAACGTGGAGCGGCTGATGGCGTCAAAAGGCCTGTCTCCACGGGATGCCACGCGTGAAGCTATGCGGGAGATTACCCCGGCTGTTATCGGCATCACGCTGGTGCTCACGGCCGTCTTTATCCCTATGGGATTCGCCAGCGGCTCTGTCGGCATTATTTATCGTCAGTTCACGCTTTCCATGGCCGTCTCTATCCTGTTTTCTGCGTTTTTGGCCCTGACGTTGACGCCAGCCCTTTGTGCTTCTTTGCTGAAGCCAGTGACACAGCACGGCGAAGATAGGGCGGGGTTTGCTGGCTGGTTCAATCGCCGCTTTAACCGTATAACGGTACGCTATGAAGCCGGGCTGAGGGCCACGCTAAAGCGAACGGGCCGTATGATGGCGCTCTATGGCGTGCTGTGCGTTATCCTGCTGCTTGCTTTCCGATCGTTGCCCTCCTCTTTTCTGCCGGATGAAGATCAGGGCTACTTTATGACCTCCGTGCAGCTGCCGTCAGACGCCACCCAAGAACGCACCCGGGAAGTCCTTAACCAGTTTGAGGCTCTTATTGCCGGACGGCCCGGTATCGATAAAAATCTTACGGTGTTTGGTTTTGGTTTTTCCGGATCGGGCCCCAATACGGCGCTGGCTTTCACCACGTTGAAAGACTGGGGCGAACGCCAGGGAGCAACCGCAGCGGGCGAAGCGGAGTTTGTCCAGGCTGCGATGGATAACGTGCCGACGGCTACGATCATGAGCCTGATGCCGCCTGCTATCTCCGATATGGGCACCTCGTCCGGTTTTACCCTCTATCTGGAAGACCGGGGCGGGCACGGCTACCCGGCACTGATGCAGGCTCTTGACCAGTTCCTGGCAATAGCCAATAAAAGCCCTGTGCTGTCGGGCCTGTACAAAGATGGGCTGCCAGACGGCGTAAGCGCTGCGCTTGATGTGGATCGGGAAAAAGCCGAAGCGATGGGCGTCTCCTTTGAAGAAATAAATCAGACGCTCTCTGCCGCTACCGGCTCCTGGTATGTCAATGACTATACCGATAACGGACGCGTTCAACAGGTGATCGTGCAGGCTGACGCGCCTTATCGTATGCAGTTGCAGGACCTGCTTAAACTGTACGTGCGCAATAAAAGCGGCGAGATGGTCGCACTTTCCTCATTTGTACGGGCCAGCTGGACGCAGTCACCGCAGCAGCTGAGCCGCTATCAGGGATATCCGGCAGTCCGGATCAGCGGTAACGCCGCGCCTGGCTTCTCCAGCGGGGCGGCAATGGCCGAAATGGAGAGGCTGGCCGCTCAGTTGCCGCCGGGCTTTGTGACGGAATGGACGGGCACATCGCTGCAGGAAAAATCTTCCGTCGCGCAGATGCCGCTGCTTATGGCCCTTTCTGTGGTGGTGGTCTTTATGGTGCTGGCCGCCCTTTATGAAAGCTGGGCCATCCCGCTTTCCGTCATGCTGGTTGTGCCGACCGGGTTAATAGGCGCGATAGCAGCCGTTTATCTTTCCGGGCTGGCTAACGATGTGTTTTTCCGCGTAGGGATCATTACGCTAATTGGCCTTTCAACCAAAAATGCCATTTTGATTGTCGAGTTTGCCCGTCAGCTGCACAACGAAGGCGCAAGTATCTTCGAGGCAACCTTACAGGCGGCCCGTCTGAGGCTTCGTCCTATTATCATGACCTCGCTGGCCTTTACGTTAGGCGTGGTGCCGCTGATGCTGGCAAGCGGTGCCAGCGCCGAGACGCAACACGCCATCGGCACCGGCGTATTTGGTGGGATGATTGGCGGTACGCTGCTGGCGCTCTTTTTCGTCCCAGTGTTTTTCCTGGTAATAATGACGTGGGTGACACGCCTGAAGAGTTACAGCAACAAGAAAGGGTAAATCGCATGACCGCTCCGGAACCTGACGGAGCGGTCTGCTCATAAGAAAAATCCTTTTCCTCCCGGCCGCAGCGCCACGTGACCCGTCCCCTCCTCTTTGCGCCTCCCGGTCAATTGTGCGATCGCCATAACACAACTACCCTTTCAGGCACGCCATTCGGCATTCGACGTATAGCTTCTTTTGAGGCTACGTCAGTTTACTTATTTTACAGGGATACTATGACGCCAACCAAAACTGAACGTGCCGCTCAACGAAAAGCCGACAGCACGGACGTTAGCGTACACGGAGCCAGAACGCATAATCTGAAAGATGTTTCTCTTTCTTTCCCCCGTGACGCCATCGTGATTTTTACCGGTGTTTCCGGGTCGGGCAAATCCTCACTGGCTTTTGACACCCTTTACGCAGAAGCCCAGAGAAGGTACCTGGAGTCCGTCGCTCCCCACGTGCGCCATTTAATTGAGCAGTCTCCGGTACCGGACGTGGACAACATTGAGGGTTTGCCGCCGGCAGTGGCGCTCCAACAGAGCCGTGCAGGCGCCCAGGAACGTTCAACGGTGGGCAGCCTGACCCGCATTTCGGTTACGCTACGCCTGCTTTTTTCCCGCGCGGGGCAGCGCCCTGAGGGCATTCCGTTTATGCCTGCCGAATCATTCTCTGCCAATAATCCCCAGGGCGCCTGCACGGTTTGCCAGGGGATCGGTAAGACGCATGAAGTGAAGGGCGATGCGCTGGTGCCTGATGAGTCGTTGAGCATTCGTCAGGGCGCTATCGCCGCGTGGCCTAACGGCTGGGGAGCAAAAAATCTGCGCACCATTCTTGAAATGCTCGATTATGACGTGGATGCGCCATGGAGAACATTATCGGCTAAGGATCGGCAGTGGATACTGTTTACCGATGAACAGCCCTCCGTTCCCGTCTTTCCGGACATGACTGCGAAACAGCAAAAAGAGGCGATCGCCGCGGGCAGGAAGCCCGACTACACCGGGACCTATACCAGCGCCAAAAGATACGTGCAGCAAAGTTACGCAGGCGGGAAGGAGTCGGTTAAAAAACGCCTTTCGCCCTTTGTGACCACGGCTCCGTGTCCGGCCTGCCACGGGAAAAGGCTTAACGCCAATGCCCTTGCTGTCACCTTTGCCGGTTACGATATCGCCGAAATGGGCGAATTGACGATAACCCGGTTGAAAGCGCTGCTGCAGCCTTTTGCGGCGGGCACCGCCTCCTCGCTGCCTACGGAAAAAGCGCTCCGGGAAGCCGTATTCAGAATGGCGACGGACATCTGCGGCCGCCTCGAACAGCTTGAAACGCTGGGGCTGGGCCACCTTTCGCTGGGACGGCAGACCACGCTGCTTTCGTCCGGCGAGCTACAGCGGATCCGACTGGCCACGCAGCTTATTTCACAGCTATTTGGCGTCCTGTACGTGCTGGATGAGCCGTCTGCCGGGCTGCATCCGGACGATGTACAGGCTTTGTTGCAGGCGCTGCGCTCGCTGCTTGAGGCGGGCAATTCTCTGGCAATAGTCGAACATAACCTGGATGTGATTGCCGAGGCCGACTGGCTGATTGAAGTGGGACCGGGGCCGGGCCGCCAGGGTGGAGAGATAGTCTATAACGGGGTGCCTGCCGGACTGGAAAAAGTGACGGCGTCACGCACGTCGGCCTATCTGTTCAGCCAGGCACATCCGGGGTTACGCCAGCGTAAAACGCCTGAAAGCTGGCTGCGGCTGGAACAGGTTAGCTGCAACAATATTACCGACCTCAGCGTGGATATTCCGCTCGAAAGCATGACCGTGATTACCGGCGTGTCGGGTTCAGGTAAGTCAACGTTGCTGACGCGCGTCCTGCCGGGATTGCTGGCGAGACTGGATAAAACGCCTGATGAGGAAGAAACTGAAAGCGAAGAGACGATGTCGGATGTGCAGGGAAAAATCATTGCCGGTGGCGATGGCCTCAACCGACTGATTCGAATCGATCAGCGCCCTATCGGCCGGACGCCTCGTTCAAACCTGGCGACCTATACCGGCTTTTTTGACACCGTTCGCAAACTGTTTGCGGAAACTGATGAGGCAAAACGGCAAGGCTATACGGCAAGCCGGTTCTCTTTTAACCTTCCCGAAGGACGCTGCCCGGCCTGCGAAGGACAGGGACAAATCACCATTGAGCTGATGTTCATGCCTGGCGTCAGCGCACCCTGTTCGGCCTGCGGCGGCGCCCGCTATAACGAGGAAACGCTCAGGATACGCTGGCAAAACAGAACGATTGCTGACGTCCTTAATCTAACCGTGGAGGAAGCCGTTGAGGTTTTCGATGGTAACGACATCATTCAGCGTTCGTTAACCGCCCTGACCTCACTGGGGCTGGGATACCTGAAATTAGGGCAGCCGGCCACGGAATTATCCGGCGGCGAATGCCAGCGCATCAAGCTTGCCTGGGAGCTTCAGCGTGCGCAGCGGGGAAAAACGCTTTATCTGTTGGATGAACCTTCTTCCGGCCTCCATCCTTCCGATACGGATAAACTGTTGGGCGTGCTGGATCGGCTGGTGCAGCGTGGCGATACCGTTGTGATGGCAGAGCATGATATGCGCATTGCCGCCGAAGCCGACTGGGTGATTGATTTAGGCCCGGGGTCGGGGGATAAAGGCGGGCGTATCGTGGCGGCCGGGAAACCGGAAGCGGTCAGCCAGGCGACCGGTAGCCTGACCGCGCCTTATCTGGCCAATAAACTGGAAAAAAGAACCGCCGATCCGCAGTAGGTTAAGAAAGGCAGGATGCCTGCCTTTCTGCCGCAGCCAGATTAGCGACCAGACCAGCCAGGTCAGGGCCGTCTCGGTTTTCAGCCCCAATCCCCCGGACAGGCCCGGATGGCGCGTCCCCCGCTAAAGGCCCGCATCGTTGGCCCATGCCGCCAAAACAGGCGGCCAGCGTGACAGTACCTTGTTCACGCCCAACGCCGAAGTCAGCACGCCACGGGCGGTC
Source organism: Erwinia sp. (assembly GCF_031978025.1). NCBI lineage: Bacteria > Pseudomonadati > Pseudomonadota > Gammaproteobacteria > Enterobacterales > Erwiniaceae > Erwinia > Erwinia sp. Next base: position 246 of record NZ_DALZCD010000038.1, on the reverse strand, counting down.
AGGCGCACCACCGTGGCGCGCCCTTCACTTTCTGCGCAATAGTCTATCATTTCTTCAAAAGCTTACATCGCAACACTCGCGATGTCGTCTAGTGCTCACCGCATGCTTAAAGAGGCTATTGAATGGGATCCAGAACATTTAGCAAGAGCTGGGGGGCCGAATATGTGGCCGACGGCAAGGTTCGTTGTCGTCTTTGGGCTACCGGGCAAAAGAGCGTAACGCTCAGGCTGGCCGGAAAGGATATAG
>NZ_DALZCD010000037.1:0-22011 GCF_031978025.1 Erwinia sp. | reverse complement strand
GCGGCCTGGTCGAAGGGATCGGCGAGCGTATCGAATCCCAGGCAGATCTGATTATTGAAGCCAACGACTACGTGAAGTCCATCCAGCCTAACGAATCTGAAAAAACCCGCTACGAGCAGGGCGTTATGGTGGCGATGGTGGACGAAAACGGCAAGCTGGTGCCGGAGCAGAAAGGCGAGCGCAACGTTACGCCTTGCCCGGTGCTGATCCGCAAAGGCCTGGATGTGGATAAAATCATGTCGATGCTGTCGGACACCTTTACTACCTGGGATTACCGTCACGGTAATTACTACTGATTATTCAGGGCGGAGCGGCGGCTCCGCCCTGATTCAGCGCCTTCTGTAGCGCGGCGGTAAACAGCCTGACGCGCGGCGACATCAGGCCGGCATCTTTGGTCAGTATCCAGGATTGATAAAGATCCATCTCCCATTCCGGCAATATCCGACAAAGCTTTCCTTCCTCCACGGCCTGCAGGGCAACGTAATCCGGCAAATAGGCAATGCCCGTTTGCGCTACGGCGGAATTGACCAGCGCGGTGCTGTTATTGGCACGAAACCGGCTGCGCACTTCGATATCCCGCTTCTGTTTCTCTTTGCGAAAAGGAAGGGAAATGGTGTGGGCCGGGCCGCGAAACAGAATAAAATCGTGACGCGTCAGATCTTCCGGCCGGGTGATAGCGCTAAAGCGTTCAAGATAGGCTGGCGCGGCGTAAAGCCCCCAGCTGATATCCATCAATGGCAGACAGTGCGGATGCTCCGGCCTGTCGCGGCGGATAACGACAGCCAGATCGATATTGTCGTCTACCAGATTAACCGGCCTGTCGGTAAGGTCGAGATCCACGCTAACGTGCAAATTGTCTGCCACGAACTGATTCAGCACCGGCACGATACACTGACAACCGAAGGTAACCGGCGCAACCACCCGCAGGCTGCCGGTAGGCTCCTCATGAAAGCGGCGAATAAAAAGCCCGGCGCTTTTTACTTCGCTGAGGATGCGCGCGCAATAGTGGTACCAGGTCATGCCGACCTCGGTAACGGTGATCTTGCGGGTGGTTCGCTGCAGCAGCTTTGCACCAAGGCGCACTTCCAGCGCGGCGATCTCTTTGCTGACCGCCGATTTGGACATGCCCAACTGTTTTGCTGCTTCGGTATAGCTCAGGGTTTCTGCCACGCGGGCAAAAATGACCATGGCTTGCAGGTTTTCGATGTCGCTCATTAGCGGGCAGACATCGCCAGTGCGCCGCCCGCAAAAACAAACAGGCTGCCGACGGCACGATTAAGCAGGCGCAAGCGCGACGGATTAGCAAACACGCCAGAAAGACGACGCCCGGCACAGGCATAAGCGAACATCAGACCGCAGTCCGTGATGGCCCAGGTAACGGCCAGCGTGGCGAACTGGATAGCATGCGGCTGGCTGGCATCCACGAAATTAGGGAACAACGCGGCGAAAAACAGCAGATCCTTAGGATTGCTGATGCCCACCATATAGCCTTTACGAAACAGTTTAAGCAGGCCGGGCATCGCCTGTGGCTGGTCGTTTACTACCAGACTTTCTGCCGGTGCGCTGTTACGCCAGGCGCTGATGCCCAGCCAGATCAGATAGGCTGCGCCTACCACTTTCAGCACGATGAAGGCGGTGGTGGACGCTGCCAGAATGGCGCCCAATCCCAGCGCTGATGCGGTCATCAGGGTCATCGCCGCCATCACGCCGCCGACCACCGTCGCCAGCGCCCGGCGTCGGCCATAGCGCAGCCCGTGCGTCATGCTGATTAACGCAGAAGGGCCAGGCACGGCGATGAGCACGGCAATAATACTGGCGTAAGCAAGCCAGAGATGGAGCGACATAGCACTATTCCTTGAATCATGAACAACGGGTAGTTTTCGAGTGGCCGTAGCTTAATGGCTGAGCAGAGGGAAGTAAATTGAGCTGAGACGGACAGGGGCCAGGAATGCGCGCCGCCTCGTAAAACTAAGCTGATTTTCTCTTCTGACGCCAGTACGATCGACAATAATTGCCTTAGCGGAGCACTCCGCCGCTGTGTCATAGCAATGAGGGTGGCAGTCACCGCAGAGACAGGCTGCTTCGGGCTGGCTTAAGAGAAAGCCTTGCGGGAAGATTGACGGGACACAAGTAAAGTACAATAAGGACAGACAGTCACAGGCAGAAAAATGCCAGCCTGCCGTGCATAAGCCCGTTTGGCGGTGAATAATACCCGGACTGTTTATAGTAGGAAAAGTATCCCGATAAAAGATATGGATATTCACTCATGGAAATTTCGTGAGCATAACCTGGCGACTTTATTTACTTCAGATGCTGTACTCTTTTCAGTCGTATTCAAACAGGATATCAGCCACCAGAAAATATTGTCGCTTCCGTTTGCATGGTCGTATTTTTCCTGTGCCAGAATCAGGCACTTTAAATATAAGAAAGATGAGAAAGTTCAATATTTTTTCCGCCGGAACAATAATTATATTGCTGGTTTTAGGTAAGCCCATTTTCTTCTGCTTGCCGATATGTGAGCAACAGATATACGGCTGAGAGCTGTCTGTCTGGCAAGGGTGTTGCGGGTGGGGAAGAATTTCATGTTGTTGTTTTATCTTTTTTTTTTATTAAGGTGTGTGAGGGTGATAAGCGATTTTACTCCTTCAGGGAAACAGGGGAATAGCTTTTCCGTCCTGGTTATTTATTTTTTGAAATATGATGTTATCTTCTGTCATATTTGCGCTCGTTTGCACTCTGAGACAGGAGTACTATACTTTGTTGATATGTAAAATAACCCGAACATGACATTGTCAATTACTGACATCAGGAGGTTTTTATCGCTTTTAATCATAACGACCTGACCATTGACAATAACCTGGCGGATTATGAAGCCTATTACCACGATTATGATGCGCTGGATATGCTGGCCGAGCCGCAGCCTGAACCTATTCGGGGAATGCCTGCGCCGGATATTCTGACGCCTTCCGATCGCTACCAGGAACTCTTTGAAGCCGTGCAGAGCGCGAGAATTTTCGCTGACAGCAAAACCTTTGCGGACTGTGCACCAAAAATCGAACCGGAGAGGATCCTTTATCGTTATTTTATTCAGCGCGAGCGGGAAAACTTTAACCTGTTGGCTTTCGTGCTGGAAAACTTCGATTTGCCAAAAGTTAACGACAGCCGCTATGTTGCCGATCCGGCAAAAAGTATGGGCGAACATATCGATTCGCTGTGGCCGGTGTTAACGCGCAAGCCAGAAAAACACTCTGAGTTTTCTTCACTGCTACCGTTGCCGGAGCCGTACGTGGTGCCGGGTGGCCGCTTTGGCGAAACTTACTATTGGGATTCGTACTTTAGCATGCTGGGCTTTGCTGCTGGTGGGCAAACCGAGCTGCTGCGCCAGATGGCAGATAACTTTGCGTGGATGATCGACACTTATGGTCATATTCCAAACGGCAATCGTACCTACTATTTAAGCCGCTCGCAGCCACCGGTCTTCGCGCTAATGGTCGAGCTGTTTGAAAAGGATGGCATCAGCCAGGGTCAGCGCTATCTGCGCCAGCTTAAGCGTGAATATGCTTTCTGGATGGAGGGTGCGGACTCGCTGACGCCTAACGAAGCCTGGCGACACGTGGTGATGATGCCGGACGGCTCGGTACTGAACCGTTATTGGGACGACCGTGATACACCACGCGATGAGTCCTGGATTGAGGACGTCGAAACAGCCAGGAATTCCGCCCGGCCTTCCAGTGAGGTTTATCGCGATCTGCGGGCGGGTGCAGCCTCTGGCTGGGATTTCTCTTCCCGCTGGCTGAGCGAGGCAGGACGGCTGGAAAGCATCCAGACTACCAGCATCGTGCCGATCGACTTAAACGCGTTTCTCTATAAGTTGGAAACGACAATTGCCCGACTGTCAGCACGTAAAAACGACCGGGCTACGGCGGAGCTGTTTCAACAAAAAGCCGTACGTCGCCGCGAAGCCGTAGACGCATGGCTGTGGGACCCGCAGGCGGAGCTGTACCGCGACTACAACTGGCGTAAGCGTGAAAAAGGCGCGTTCTCGGCGGCGGCGGTGACGCCACTTTATGTGGGCATGGCGAGCCTGGAGCAGGCGGCTGCTATCGCAACGGCGGTACGCTCGCATCTGCTGGCGCCTGGCGGCGTGCTGACCACGGTTGAAGAAACCGGCGAGCAGTGGGACAAGCCCAACGGCTGGGCGCCTATGCAGTGGATGGCGATCAAAGGCTTTAACAATTATGGCGAGGAGCTGCTGGCGAAAGAAATCGCCGCACGCTGGCTGCAGGTAACGGGTGCTACCTACCATCGTCATCATAAGATGGTCGAGAAATATAATGTTGCCGGCCGCGCGCCGGTATTGGCTGGCGGCGGCGAGTATCCGCTGCAGGACGGCTTTGGCTGGACAAACGGCGTAACGCGACGCCTGTTGGCGATGTATCCGGATATCGCGCCGAAGCGTTAAGTCCGGCGGTTAATTTCTTAAGGCCTTCCTCAGGAAGGCCTTTTTAATTGTCGCTGTGCGGAAATTAGTGTCATCAGGTAAAAAAGAAGCGTACAGCCTGTCCGTTGACCAGAGCAATAAACGGACCAGCACGCGAAAAAGCGTTTTACCATCTTTATTGACCCTGTTGCCGTGAGCAACCGTAGCCAATCTGTGGTAAGGCGAGGGCTGATAAAACCGGCACGGCATTATTCCTCTGTTGAGGAATGGCGGCGGTTATCCATAATCTGGTGCAGATTGGTTTCGATCCAGTCAGCCAGGCCGGTGATACGATCCCGCGCTTCATGGCCCAGCCCGGTTAGCCGATATTCAACGTGCGGCGGGATCACTTCATACGCGATACGCGCGACAAAGCCGTCTTCTTCCATAAAGCGCAGCGTTTGCGCCAGCATCCTTTCACTGACGCCGCCGATTCTACGCCGCAGTTCGCCAAAGCGCAGCGTATCGTCTTCCAGGGCGAGCAGTATTAACAAACTCCAGCGACTGGTCAGACGTTTTAGCACCTCACGCGAGGGGCAGTCGCGGTTTAACAATTCCCCTCTTTGCAGGCGGTCACAAAGCGAAGCAGCCATTTGATCACTTTTTTCCATACTAACAAACCTGTAAGTACTTACTTTTGGTTAGTGTATGGCATAGGCTAATTGAACACAACGCTTCCGGCACGGGCCGGAGGGGCTTTTGACGCTGAGGAGAATATGATGATTGCTGTAACGGGAGCAACCGGTCAGCTTGGCCGCCTGGTCATTGAGGCTTTATTGAAAAAAACGCCTGCCGAAGAGATTGTCGCCGTCGTGCGTTCGCCAGAAAAAGCGGCCGATTTAACTGCGAAGGGCGTTCAGGTGCGGCAGGGTGACTATAACCGATCGGAGACGCTGGCCGATGCTTTTCGCGGGGTGGAAAAAGTGCTGCTGATTTCTTCCAGTGAAGTCGGCCAGCGCGAGGCGCAGCATAAAGCGGTGATCGATGCGGTCAAAATGGCTGGCGTTAAACTGCTGGCTTATACCAGCCTGCTCCATGCTGACCGCTCGCCGATGGGTCTGGGTGGCGAACATCGTGCCACCGAGCAGATGCTCATCACATCCGGTATCCCTTACGTTATTCTCCGCAACGGCTGGTACAGTGAAAACTATGCTGCCAGTATTGCCCCGGCGCTGGCGCACGGCGTATTTATCGGCGCGGCTGGCGAGGGAAAAATTGCTTCTGCCAGCCGTCAGGATTATGCGGAAGCGGCCGCGGTAATCTTGACCCGCGAGGGGCCTGTCCATAAGGTCTATGAGCTGGCGGGCGATGAAGCCTATACGCTGAGCCAGTTTGCGGAGGAGATTGCTCAGGCCAGCGGGAAAGCCGTTCGCTATCAGAACCTGCAGCAGGCCGACTTTGCCGCCGTTTTAAAAGAAGCCGGTTTGCCCGAGGCGCTGGCGGAGATGCTGGCAGATTCGGATGCCGGTGCGGCTAAAGGTGCGCTGTATGATGAGAGCCGTACTTTGAGCCAAACTATTGGTCGGCCGACCACGCCGTGGCAGGAAGTAGTCAAAGCCTTTGTTGCCAAAGCCTGAGGCCGCACACGGTAAGATGGTCGTTACCAGACGTGCCGTGCCCGTGCTGAAAGCGCTAAAGGGATCCCCGGCTGGCTTTGTAGATCGTCGGGATCCCTGGCTGTTGACTAATCTTTTTGACAAAGCCGGTCAAATATCTTCACTATCGGGCAAACGGTTAATGCTGCACTATCCTTAAACATTCCTGGTGAAAATAAGGACAACCGGCATGACGTTAATTAAAAAAGTCGCTTTACCGTTATTAATCAGTTCTGCACTCTGGTCGCAATTTTCTGCCGCCGCGCCCGTTAATTATGCCATGGACAGCGCACATACGTCCGTCGTGGCCTCATGGACCCATTTTGGGTTTTCTCATCCAACGGCCGATCTGTCTGGCGTAACCGGCAATATCGATTTTGATGCAGCCAAAGTCAGCGATTCCAAAGTAGACGTGACCATCCCGCTGAACAGCATTGATACGCACGTAGACAAGCTGACCGAAGAGTTTAAAGGTCCCGACTATTTCGACGCGACCAAATACCCGAATGCGACCTTTAAAAGCACCAAAGTGGTCAGCACCGGTAAAAATACGATGGATGTCCATGGCGACCTGACCATTAAGGGCATCACTAAACCTGTCGTTCTGCACGCGGTGCTGAACAAACAGGGTATGCATCCAATGGTGAAAAAGGAAGCTGTGGGCTTTGATGCCACCACGACTTTTAAACGTTCCGACTTTAAGCTGGATAAATATGTACCAGCCGTCAGCGACGACGTGAAGCTGACTATCACTACCGAAGCCTACGCGAAGTAATAGCCGCTTTTACTTTAAGGTGCCGACTCGCTCGGTACCTTAGAGCGGCTGTAGTGGGCACAACTTCTGTTTGCGTCGCCGTATGCAGCATATCCCTGTTATTTGCCCAGAGACGCCCAACTTCTTTCTGCTTCCTCGTTTTCAGCATCGGTTTGATAATCGCTAAGAGCCACTCCCTTCCTGTGCCGCGCACCGTCATTGAAGCGGTCAGGCGAAAACAGCAGCCTGGTAATCCCATTTCCTGACAGTCCGTAAGCCGCAGCTTAGTGTCTCGTCGCTAACGCAACTTACAACGTTCCCTGATGTTGGACTGTTGTCGGGCAGAACCAGCCTTAGCGCAGCCGTAACGAAGGTTTAGGGACATTGTCGCCCAGTGAGTCCGAAAAGCCGGAAAAACCTGTTCAGCGCGGGTGCCCTTCAGCCGGTGCGGAACGATATGTCGACACTACTTCCCGGATTGCCACGCCTACGATCGTCACCTCATGCAGTTTTTCTCCCTCCAGGATCTGACCCAAATCGGTAACAATCTGCTGCGCATCAGGGCCAATCTTTGCCCATTCGCAGCGACCGGCCACATCGATCAGGACGCGACTGCCCGCAACGGCAGGCCGATAGCGATCGATAATACAAAGGCTGCCGTTACAGGCGCTGAGATAGCAATCTTCATTGGTTGGCACCAGCTCGTGCAGCCGATTAAACAGAAACTTGACCTGATGTGACGACGAAGCCCGCTCGACAAACGTACAGGCGCGGTAAACCCGGTTTTTCAACATAACCTATTCCATCGCTTTAATCGTGAAAGTGACTACGCCGAAAATATCCAGCTGCTCTTCGGCTGCCAGCACTATCGGCGACCAGGCCGCGTTCATTGCCAGCAGCCGCACGTCCGGGCGCAGCTGCAGCTTTTTTACCGTAAATTCACCGTTTACCGCCGCTACGACAATATCACCGTGATCGGCAGCAAGACCGTTATCGACCACCAGCAGGTCGCCATCATCGATACCGGCATCTTTCATGGAGTCGCCGCTGACGCGAATGTAGTAGGTGCTCTGTGGACGCTGCACCAGCAGCTCGTTTAAGTCCAGACGTTGTTCAACATGGTCGTGCACGCTGGCGGGCGAGCCGCAGGGTATCCGGCTCATAAAGAGTGGCAGCTGCAGCAGCGTACGGACCTCAGCAGGACGAAGTAAATTCATGGGGTTATCCCGAAATAAGCTGTATATAAACACAGTATTATCATTTACGGGAAACGATCAAGCCTGATGAACGTTTTTTTAGGGTGGGCGAGAGGGAAAAAGAGGCCGGAGCGGTTGGGGGAGAAGGGAAGCGGTCTCAGGACGGGGAGTTATCTGAAAAGCATTCTCATGCCTGACAAAGCAGCATCAGGCCGGGCGTGCTTTCTTTTGCCAGAGCGCTAAAACCGTCTCGGCGAAATCGTCATCAAGGGTATAAAAGTAGCACTCCGGCACGTTAAGCACTTTTGCAAAGGCGCACATCGTTTCAAATGTTGGCCGATGAATACCGCCTTCATATTGTGAAACGCGGGACCGGGCCGTTTCTTCTTCAATTCCTGCGAGGACGCCCAGCTTTTCCTGAGTCAGTCGGGCATGGAGACGAGCGGCTTTAAGACGGGCTGGGATCATCAGTCACACCATCAACAATCATACATTGACTTACTGTTTAGCATTACTTAACATCGTAGTTGTTTAGTGATACTCAACAAGCAACGTCTGACGGAAGCTGACAAGGATGAAAGAGATTACCGATAAGGACTGGCACCCGGCTGATATTATTGCCGGACTGAAGAAGAGAGGCACGACGCTTTCTGCCGTTTCCCGCGAGGCCGGACTGGCTTCTTCCACCCTGGCCAATGCGCTGAGTCGACACTGGCCGAAAGGCGAGAAGCTGATTGCCGCCGCGCTGGGTACCGAGCCGGAGCACATCTGGCCATCACGCTATATTAAATTCAGACCACGCTAACGTACTGCTCAGGGCATATCACATGGCCCGGCATCTTTTTTTTCTCACCGATACTGGCGCCGCCTTGAGAGCTGATAGTTTGAGCGCGAACACTCTTTTTCCACCAGCGAATGTGGCAGCGATCCTGCGATTTAGTTTGGCAGAGGGTTACTGATGGCTGAACAGGGGTAAAACGTGCAGCAGGCAAACAAGAGCCGCTATCAGGGAAGAACGTGCAGAAGGGCGTAAAAAGCAAAACGGACGCCCGAGGGCGTCCGTTTCTGAATAAGTGGTGCCCGGACTCGGAATCGAACCAAGGACACGGGGATTTTCAATCCCCTGCTCTACCGACTGAGCTATCCGGGCAACGGGGCGCATTAAACCGTAAAGGCCGTCTGCCGTCAACGGCTTTGTCATAAAAAAACGGTAAAGCGTGACTGACTGCCTGCTTTTCAGACAGTCAGCCTGAAAGTTATGCCACTCTGCCTGAAAAATTCCGTTTTTCAGGTTCCCCACATACAGCTTGCTTTAACTACGGCCTCGGGGTCAGTGCGCCGGAGGGCGCGACGCGCTAGCTCAAAGCACCGTTCTTACGGCACAGAGCGATACTCAGCACGTCTTCCGCCAGCGAACGGGCCGTGGCCACTTCCTGCACGTTGCGTTTTACCAGCAGCCGACTCAGACAGCCCTCCAGAATCAGCTCCATTTGATGGGCGAGCAGTTCGGGATTGTCGGTTTCCAGCTGGGTTAACAGCTCGTGGGTATAGTGCCAGGAGGCACGCTTCTGCTGCTCGGCGACCTGATGAATGGGGTGATCGGGCTGCGGATAAAAACTGCATGCGGCCACAAACAGGCAGCCGGGATAGCGATTGTTTTTAACGGCTTCTTCCAGCACCTGGTAACGAGCCAGCAGCTTACGTGCCGGGCCCATGGTTTCATCCAGCAGCAGTTTGCGCCGCCAGATATCAACCTGCTGGCTGTGATAGCGCAGGGCGTCGTAGAGCAGCGCCTCGCGGTCGGGCCAGTAGCGTTGTAAATCTTCCTGTTGGCAGGCTGCCGCCTCCGCCATCATGGCGAAAGATGTGGAGGGGGCCAGCCCGTTCTGCTCGAGTACGTTCAGTGCATGCTCGAGTACCTGTTCACGTTGCAAGCGACTCTCCTCTTGAATGCATTACTTACGGCCGCGACCGTAAAATTCTTCTCTAGTGTCGTTTACTGCGACAATTTCTGCAAATGCTGCCGAAAGGCCGTGGCGTCCATAAAACCGGTCACGCGTGAGCCGGGGATTTCATTGCCGCTGGCGTCAAAAAACAGGATGGTAGGCAGTCCCAGCACGTTCAGCCGTGCCAGCAGCGCTTTATCTTCCGCATTATTGGCCGTGACGTTCGTCTGTAACCGCTGCGTTTTATTCAGCGCATTCTGTACCTGTGGCTCGCTAAACGTATATTTTTCAAACTCCTTACAGGCCACACACCAGTCGGCATAGAGGTCGAGCATGGTAATGCCGTTATGCTGCTGCAGCGCCCGATCCAGCTGGTCGACCGTAGTAATGTGCGTAAAACTCAATGTCGGACGGTTTTGTGCCGTGGGTGCACCAAAAGCCCAGTCCTGTAAAGGACGCGCCGCGACCAGCGCTGCTGCCAGCATCAGGATTTGCCCGAGACGCAGCCAGCCATTCGTGGCTTTCAGGCTGATAAAGGCCCAGCCGAAAAAGGCGACGGCCAGCAGGCTCCACAGGCGAAGCCCCCAAACGTCGCCCACAAGGCGTTCAAGCAGAAAGACCGGCAGCGCCAGGATCACAAAGCCGAAGCCCTCTTTTACCGTTTGCATCCATGCGCCGCTTTTCGGCAGCAGACGGTTGCCGAACAGCGTAACCACAATCAGCGGCAGCCCCATGCCCATGGCGTAAAGCCAGAGCGTGCCAGCACCGGCCAGCATGTTGCCGCTTTGCGCAATATACAGCAGGATGGCGCTAAGCGGCGCGGTGGTGCAGGGCGAACAAATTAGCCCGGCCAGCGCGCCCATTAAAAAGACGCCCGGCAGCGAACCACCCTGCTGGCGATTACTTAACAGCGTCAGCCGCGTTTGCAACGCAGAAGGCAGCTGGAGGGTAAACAGCCCGAACATTGACAGCGCCAACAGGATAAACACTGCGGAAAGGCCGATTAGCACGGCCGGCGCCTGCAGCGCAGCCTGAAAGCGCAGACCCGCGGCGGCAACAATCACGCCCAGTGCGGTATAGGTCAGCGCCATACCCTGCACGTAGAGCATGGCAAGCGCAAACAGGCGCTTTAACGAATAGCGACGGTTGCCGCCAAGGATAATCCCGGAAATCAGTGGGTACATTGGCAGCACGCACGGCGTAAAGGCGACGCCGATGCCGATCAACAGCGCCCAAAGCGGTGAAAAGGGCAGGCTGGCAGCGGTCGGCGCGGTCGCCGAATTGTCGGCATTGGCATGGCTTACCGGGGGCGAACCGGCGGGCGGTGAGCTGGCAGCGGCGACTTCATTAAGCGGCACGCTGCGGATTTCCGGCGGATAGCAAAAACCGGCCGCGGCGCAGCCCTGGTACGTCACGCTAAGCGTGGCACCCTTATCTGCCTGCAGGAGCGTTAAAGGTACCGTCAGGCTGTCGGGATAGATCTCGGTCTTACCGTAAAATTCATCTTCATGCGGCTTGCCTGCTGGCAGCGTCCAGTCGGCCAGCTTCGCGCCGTGCGCGGTCAGGGAAATTTGCTGGCGGTAAAGATAGTAACCCGGCTTAACCGTCCAGCTGAGCGTGAGCCTGTCGGCCCGCTGGCTGAAATCGAAACTGAAAGCCTGATCGACGGTGCCGAAATGGCTGTTGGCGTTCTTGTCAAACAGCGAGGCACTCGCGCCTGTACTAAAAAGGGCGACCAACGTCAGCAGCAGGCAGGTTGTGAGGCGTTTCATTATGACAGGGATCATTTTTCCACTACCGATATAAATCAAAAAACGGGCGATCCCCGATGTTCAAGGGATCTTGTACAGGGCACAGACTATATCACGGCCCGACAGCGGCGGCTTTGCCAGGAAGTCACGCTGAAAAAAGCGGAAACCGGCCCGTCAGAAAGAGTGAGCCGGGCGGGCCTCATCGCTACAGGAACAGATGCGCAAAAAGAAAGCCAAAAGCGACCGACAGCACAATAGCCAGCGTTCCCGGCACGATAAAGGAGTGGTTAAACACAAATTTCCCGATGCGGGTTGAGCCGGTGTCATCCATCTCCACCGCGGCCAGCAGCGTAGGATAAGTTGGCAGGACAAACAGGGCCGAGACGGCGGCGAAAGAAGCTATCGCGGTATGCGGCGACACGCCCAGCAGCAACGCCGCAGGCATCAGCGCTTTAGTGGTGGCGGCCTGTGAATAGAGCAGCGTGGAGGCGAAAAAGAGGATCACCGCCAGCATCCACGGATAGTCCCGCAGCAGGCTGCCGGCAAAATCCTGAATTTCATTGATATGGGCTTTTACAAAGGTATCGCCCAGCCAGGCCACACCCATCACGCAGATACAGGCACTCATACCCGATCGAAAAGTGCTGGCCGAGAGAATTTTTGCGGTATCCACTTTGCAGCTCAGGCAGATTAGCGCCGCAATAGTGAGCATAAAGATCACGATGGCTTCGTTACGCGGCAGCACGGGATGGGGGATCAGCCCAACGGTTTCGCTAATGGCCGTGGCGTAAAGCACTACCGCAATAATGCCGATTAAAAACAGCAGCACCGATCTTTTCGCGCCCGGCTTCTCTTTAAAGACCGTTTCGCCACGCAGCGTGACTTCGCCCTTTGCCAGACGCTGCTGATAAACCTCATCCTCATGCAGCTCTTTACCCAAAAAATTGGTGATCATCGCGGCCAGGAAAACCGCAACCATCGTGGAAGGAATAGCGACGGCCAGCAGGCCCAGATAGCTGACGCCTTTTGGCTCCAGAATGCCGGAAAGGAACACCACGGCGGCAGAGATGGGCGAAGCGGTAATCGCGATTTGCGAGGCGACAACCGCAATGGAAAGCGGGCGGGAAGGGCGAACGCCCTGTTCCTTCGCGACTTCGGCAATAACCGGCAGCGTGGAGAACGCCGTATGGCCAGTGCCGGCCAGCAGCGTCATCGCATAAGTCACCAGCGGTGCCAGAAAAGTAATATAGCGCGGATGCCTGCGCAGCAGACGTTCGGCCAGGCTGACCAGATAATCCATCCCGCCCGCCACCTGCATCGCGGCGATAGCGGCAATCACACCCATGATGATTTCAATCACGTCGAACGGGATGGCGCCTGGCTTAATCTGAAACCCCAGCGTCAGGATCAGCATGCCCACACCACCAGCGAAGCCGATGCCGATGCCGCCCAGTCGCGCACCCAGATAGATCGCCGCTAAGACGACAATAAGTTCGGGTAAAATCATAGTTTGCTCCCCTGATCTGTTTGGTTATAAATTCGTTGATAGCATGTAACTTGCGGCATAAAAAAAGGCACGTTGTTCTACGAACTAACGTGCCTTTTGCCTACCGCGGAGACTTACTCTTCATCGGTATAGCGTTTCGCTTTATAAACCGGATACATCAGATTCTGGGTGGAGAAAATGTCATCCAGCTCCGTTTCGGTCAGCAGACCGCGCTCCAGCACCACTTCCCGCACGCTTTTGCCCGTTTCGGCGCAAATCTTGCCGACGATATCGCCGTTATGGTGGCCGATATAGGGATTCAGATAGGTCACGATGCCGATAGAGTTGAAGACGTAGGCTTCGCAAACGGCTTTATTGGCGGTGATACCATCCACGCATTTTTCCAGCAGGTTGGCACAGGCATTAGTGAGGATAGAGACCGATTCAAACAGCGCCTGACCAATGACGGGTTCCATCACGTTCAGCTGCAGCTGGCCCGCTTCCGAGGCCATCGTCACCGTCACGTCATTGCCGATAACCTTAAAACAGACCTGATTGACCACTTCCGGCACGACCGGGTTCACCTTGGCAGGCATAATAGAAGAACCGGCCTGCAGTTCCGGCAGGTTGATCTCGTTCAGACCGGCGCGCGGGCCGGAGGAGAGCAGGCGCAGATCGTTACAGATTTTCGACAGTTTCACCGCCAGGCGTTTCAGCGAGCTGTGCACCATGACGTAAGCGCCGCAGTCTGACGTCGCCTCGATTAAATCTTCTGCCGGCACGCAGGGCAGGTTACTGACTTCCGCCAGCTTCTGTACGGCCAGCTGCTGGTAACCTTCTGGCGTGTTAAGACGGGTGCCGATAGCCGTTGCGCCCAGGTTCACTTCCAGCAGCAGCTCGGCAGTGCGCAGGATATTTTTGATCTCTTCTTTCAGCAGCACGTTAAACGCGTGGAATTCCTGGCCCAGCGTCATCGGCACGGCATCCTGTAGCTGGGTACGGCCCATTTTCAGGATAGTGTTGAATTCAAGAGCTTTGCGTTCGAAACCTTCGCTAAGTTTGCCGATAGCGTCCAGCAGTTGCAGGATAGAGCTGTAAACCGCAATGCGGAAGCCGGTAGGGTAGGCGTCGTTGGTGGACTGGCATTTATTAACGTGATCGTTGGGGTTCAGAAACTGATATTCCCCTTTTTGATGGCCCATCAGCTCCAGACCGATATTGGCCAGCACCTCGTTGGTGTTCATATTAACCGACGTTCCGGCGCCACCCTGATAGACATCAACCGGAAACTGATCCAGACATTTGCCGTTAATCAGGACTTCATCACAGGCTTTGATGATGGCGTTAGCAATATTGCGCGGAATGGTTTGCAGCTCTTTATTCGCCATAGCGGCCGCTTTTTTCACCATCACCATGCCGCGGACAAAGGCCGGAATATCGCTGATTTTGCTGTTACTGATATAGAAATTTTCAATTGCACGCAGCGTATGAACACCATAGTAAGCATCCGCCGGAACTTCTCGCATACCTAACAGGTCTTCTTCGATACGAATGTCATTAGCCATGAGCACCTTCTTGTTATGCTGCCGGTTATAAGCCAGGGTCAGAATGATTCAGGAGTCGCCATCAGTCCGGGAGAATATGGTAACGGTTTGCGGCATCAGGAGCACCACTATATTCGTCAAAACATTGACGCTTTTCACTTTATGGCGAGGTTTTTTTGGCGCGGGCATCCGGCCGTTTAACCGGCGAGGCGGCAGGGAATTTTCCGCTGTTGGTTGAAAAGACGGGGCATCGTGCCCATGTTTAAGGGACACAATCCTTTTTTTGCCGCTGTGTCTGGTGCAGGGCGGCTCTAACCGACAGGAGACTGCGGTGCGCTGGTTACCGTTTTTAGTACTTTTCGTTCTCGCCTGGATTGAGATCACTATTTTTATCCAGGTTGCCCATGTGATGGGCGTGCTGCTGACGCTGCTGCTGGTGGTGTTTAGCTCGTGCATCGGTATCTCGCTGGTGAAAAACGAAGGCATGAAAAACTTTATGCTGATGCAGCAAAAGCTGGCGGCGGGCGAAAGTCCGGCGGCGGAGATGCTGAAAAGCGTTTCGCTAATCCTGGCCGGTTTCCTGCTGCTGCTACCTGGCTTTTTTACCGATTTCCTGGGCCTGCTATTGCTGCTGCCGCCGGTGCAGAAACACCTGACGCTGAAGCTGATGCCGCATCTGCGTGGCTGGCGCGGGCAGGGCGCGGGGCCGGACAGCGGCTACACCGTGGACGGTGAATATGAGCGTAAAGACACAACGCTTATCGAACACGATGACAAACGCGATAAACAGTAATCTTCAGAAAGGCGGGTAACCCGCCTTTTCTTTTTTCCCGCCGTTTCCCCGCCTTTTCGCTGTCTGTTATTTGTGCAGTTGTGACGCAGAAGCAAAATTTTTATTTTTTACCCCTTGAAAGCGCCCGGCGCTGTCCTTATCTCTTCCGTCACGAGGCCGGTGCCAGTGAAGCCCGGCATTCATCCCAAAATGACTGATTGGACTTCTCAAAGGAGAGCTATCAATGAAAATTCGTCCATTGCACGACCGTGTTATCGTCAAGCGTAAAGAAGTGGAATCTAAATCAGCTGGTGGCATCGTTCTGACCGGCTCAGCAGCAGGGAAATCTACCCGCGGCGAAGTGCTGGCTGTTGGCAATGGCCGTATCCTTGAAAACGGCGAAGTCAAACCACTGGACGTTAAAGTGGGTGACGTTGTGATCTTCAGCGAAGGCTACGGTGCGAAAACTGAGAAAATCGACAACCAGGAAGTGCTGATCATTTCTGAAAGCGACATTCTGGCAATTGTTGAAGCGTAATTTACGTAACTCATTGAACGAAACGAATTTAAGGGATATTGATAATGGCAGCTAAAGACGTAAAATTTGGCAACGACGCTCGCGTAAAAATGCTCCGTGGCGTTAACGTACTGGCAGATGCAGTAAAAGTAACCCTGGGTCCGAAAGGCCGTAACGTTGTTCTGGATAAATCTTTCGGCGCACCAACCATCACCAAAGACGGCGTTTCCGTTGCACGTGAAATCGAGCTGGACGACAAGTTCGAAAACATGGGCGCGCAGATGGTAAAAGAAGTGGCCTCTAAAGCGAACGACGCGGCAGGTGACGGTACTACCACTGCAACCGTTCTGGCACAGTCTATCATCACCGAAGGTCTGAAAGCCGTAGCCGCGGGTATGAACCCGATGGATCTGAAACGCGGTATCGACCAGGCTGTTATCGCTGCGGTTGATGAGCTGAAAAAGCTCTCCGTTCCTTGCTCCGACTCTAAAGCCATTGCTCAGGTTGGTACTATCTCCGCTAACTCCGATGAGAGCGTGGGTACCCTGATCGCCCAGGCGATGGAAAAAGTAGGTAAAGAAGGCGTTATCACCGTTGAAGAAGGCACCGGCCTGCAGGACGAGCTGGACGTGGTTGAAGGGATGCAGTTCGATCGCGGTTACCTTTCTCCTTACTTCATCAACAAGCCAGAAACCGGTGCGGTTGAGCTGGAATCACCTTTCATCCTGCTGGCTGATAAAAAAATCTCCAACATCCGCGAAATGCTGCCGGTGCTGGAAGCCGTGGCAAAAGCAAGCAAGCCTCTGCTGATCATCGCAGAAGATGTTGAAGGCGAAGCGCTGGCTACCCTGGTTGTTAACACCATGCGCGGCATCGTGAAAGTGGCTGCTGTTAAAGCACCAGGCTTCGGCGACCGTCGTAAAGCTATGCTGCAGGACATCGCTGTGCTGACTGGCGGTACCGTTATCTCTGAAGAGATCGGTATGGAGCTGGAAAAAGCGACGCTGGAAGACCTGGGTCAGGCAAAACGCGTAGTGATCAACAAAGACACCACTACCATCATCGATGGCGTGGGCGAAGAGTCTGTGATCTCTGGCCGCGTGACTCAGATCCGTCAGCAGATCGAAGAAGCGACCTCTGACTACGATCGTGAAAAACTGCAGGAGCGCGTAGCGAAACTGGCAGGCGGCGTGGCCGTACTGAAAGTGGGCGCAGCAACTGAAGTTGAAATGAAAGAGAAGAAAGCTCGCGTTGAAGATGCTCTGCACGCTACCCGTGCAGCAGTAGAAGAAGGCGTGGTTGCCGGTGGCGGCGTGGCGCTGGTACGTGTTGCGGCTCTGCTGACCGAGCTGAGAGGCCAGAACGAAGACCAGAACGTGGGTATCAAAGTTGCGCTGCGCGCAATGGAATCCCCACTGCGTCAGATCGTTTCTAACGCAGGCGAAGAGCCATCTGTGGTTGCCAACAACGTGAAAGCGGGCGACGGTAACTACGGTTACAACGCACAGACCGAAGAATACGGCAACATGATCGACTTCGGTATCCTGGATCCAACCAAAGTCACCCGTTCTGCACTGCAGTACGCGGCTTCCGTTGCGGGCCTGATGATTACCACCGAGTGCATGGTCACTGACCTGCCGAAAGCTGACGCGCCAGACTTAGGTGCAGGCGGCGGCATGGGTGGTATGGGCGGCATGGGCGGCATGATGTAAGTCGGCGCCCGCCTCCAGACGAAAAAACCTGCCAGCGATGGCAGGTTTTTTTTCGCCTGAAATCTTTGACGGAAATGCAGGTAGTCCGCGAAAGGACGACCCGCGCCTGTTCGACCATGCTGGCGAGGGCAGCCATCCCACTTTCTATCGCTTATCCGACCATGTGGGCAAGGGCAGCCATCCCACTTTCTATCGCTTGTCCGACCATGCTGGCGAGTGCAGCCATCCCACTTTCTATCGCTTGTTCGACCATGCGGGCAAGGGCAGCCATCCCGCTTTTTATCGCTTGTTCGACCATGCGGACGAGGGCAGCCATCCCACTTTCTATCGCTTGTTCGACCATGCTGGCATGGATCATCCTCTCCGCGCCCATTGCTTATCCGGCCGTGCTGACATGGCGCACCTTACTGCTGTGCATCAGCCCGCCCGGCCAGCCTGAAAAACCCCGCCGTACCATGGTTCATCTGGGCAGATAATGAATTATCAATTCCTCACTTCTTCCGGAGAACAGGCAATCTCACCGCCATTTCTGGATGTATTCAATGGATCGCAGATTTTATGTTAACCTGCGGATGGGTCTGTAAATAATAATGGAGATTAAAATGCGGATTAACGTCTTGCTGGGGCTTTCTGTCGCGGCGGTGCTGCTGACGGGTTGTAGCAGCTCTACCCAACTGAGTTCAGCAGGTGAACGCGTCACCTTCACCGACCAACAACCGGCAAGTAACTGTCAGCTGCTGGGCAATCTGACCGGTTCGCAAAGCAACTGGTTGAGCGGTGCAGGCGGCGGCGAAAGCAGCTCACTGCGCGGCGCGGCGAACGATTTACGTAATCGCGCGGCGGCAATGGGCGGCAATGTGATTTACGGCGCAACCAGCCCAACGCAGAACATCTGGTCAAGCTTCGCGCCGCTGGATAGCAAGATGAGCGGTCAGGTTTATAAATGTCCCTGAGGCGTTAGCAGAACGGATTACACGGACAGGAGAAGATCATCGCTTCTCCTGTTTTTTTCTACTGCTGGCGCAGCTGTAAATCAAGCGGCGTTTTGCTTGGCTCGCCGCCAATCTCCCTTGCCAGCTTCGGTACCATATAGCCCGAAACCTGACCGAGCAGTTCCCGCATAATTTTCCTCGCCTGCTCGTCGGAAACATAGAAATGTGCCGCGCCCTGTACTTTATCCAGCACGTGCAGATAATAGGGCAGGATCCCGGCGTCAAACAGGGCATTGCTCAGCGCGGCCAGCGTAGCGGCACTGTCATTGATGCCTCGCAGCAGCACGCTCTGGTTCAGCAGCGTTACGCCCGCCCGCTTCAGCTGGCGCATGGCTTCCCGCAGGTCATCGTCAATCTCTTGCGCATGGTTGATATGCGTCACCATCAGCGTTTGCAGCCTGGACTCAGCTAGCCGCTGACAAAGCGCTGCGGTAATACGAGCAGGGATGACCACCGGCAAACGACTGTGAATACGCAGCCTTTTTATATGGGGGATCTGCTCCAGCTCGGTCATTAACCACGCCAGTTCGCTGTCTTTCGCCATCAGCGGATCGCCCCCGGAGAAAATTATTTCATCCAGTTGCGGCTGCTGTCGGATATACTCCAGCGCCTGCTGCCAGTTGCGCTTGTTGCCCTGATTATCCGAATAGGGAAAATGACGGCGGAAGCAGTAACGACAGTTGACGGCGCAGCCGCCTTTCACCAACAGCAGCGCGCGATTATGATATTTATGTAACAGACCCGGCACTACGCTGCTTTGCTCGTCGAGCGGATCGGTACTGTAACCTGGCGCATCGATAAACTCCTGGCTTTGGGTGATCACCTGGAGCAGCAGGGGATCCTGCGGATCGCCCTTTTGCATTCTTGCCGCAAAAGCGCGGGGAACGCGCAGAGCAAAAAGACGGCGCGCGTTGGCGCCGCCCCGAAGCTCAGGATGTGAATCAAGGCCTAAAAGCTGTAATAATTCATCAGGGTCGGTGATTACATCTGCAAGTTGATGCAACCATTCTTCTCGCGAAGGGGTATTTAGGGTTACAATGTGTGCCATTTTTTTGGCTAAGTACCAGTATTAAATTGTAGAGGGCCTTTATGGCGACTTATTCTAGCAACGATTTCCGTCCCGGTCTTAAAATCATGTTCGAAGGCGAACCTTACGCCGTCGAATCCAGCGAGTTCGTTAAACCAGGTAAAGGCCAGGCGTTTGCACGTGTGAAAATGCGTCGCCTGCTGACCGGTACTCGCGTTGAGAAAACCTTTAAGTCTACCGACTCCGCCGAAGGCGCAGACGTGGTGGATACCAACCTGAACTACCTGTACAACGACGGCGAGTTCTATCACTTTATGCACCCGGAAACCTTCGAACAGCACCCTGTTGAAGAGAAAACCGTTGGCGACGCGGCAAAATGGCTGCTGGACAACGCAGAGTGTATCGTGACGCTGTGGAACGGCAAACCGATTCAGGTTCTGCCACCAAACTTCGTTGAGCTGGAGATTGTTGATACCGATCCAGGCCTGAAAGGCGATACCGCCGGTACCGGCGGCAAGCCAGCCAAACTGTCTACTGGCGCGGTAGTGAAAGTGCCTCTGTTCGTTCAGATTGGCGAAGTGATTAAGGTAGATACCCGTTCGGGTGAATACGTTTCTCGCGTAAAATAAGTGGTATGGGCCTGCCTGCGCAGGCCCTTATTCTTATAATGAGTCTGCTTTATGAACCGCCTCTTTTTTATTGCGGTTACGCTGTTAATGGCCTGCGCGCCCGTCATACTTTTCACGGCTTTGACCAAAACGTCCGGCATCCTGGCGGCGTCATCCCACACGCGGCCCGCTGAGCCTTCATCTTCCTTTCCGCCTCGCCAGACGCATTCGCGAAATTACGACTATGCTTAACTCGCTGTACTTTACTTCTGATAAAAAGGAACTGGTTATGCTAAAGAAAAGTATTGTCGCGATCTTTTCCGTTCTGGTGCTCTCTTCTGCGCTTACCGCCTGTAATACCACGCGTGGGGTAGGCGAAGACGTGTCCGCAGGTGGGCGAGCGATCCAGCGAAGCGCTCAATAAAAGAGAGGCCGGTGTGTAGACACCGGCCTTCTTGTTTCCTGCTTTACGCTAATCCTGCTTTACCCAAATCAGCTTGTTAACGTCAAAACCAGCCTGACGCGCTTTCGCCGTCAGCTCTTCTTTTACTTTGTCGTCGAGCTGCGGTGTACGCGATAAAATCCACAGATAGTTTCTGTTTGGCCCGCAGACCAGCGCGTGCTGGTAATCTTTATCCAACGCGATCACGTTATAACCGCCATAAAAAGGCCCGAAGAAGGAGACTTTCAGCGCCGCCTGGCTTGGTGAGCCGGTGAAGTAGGCTTTGCCGATGCTTTCCTGCCAGCGCTGTTTTTTGACGTTAAAGCCGCGGTTGACCACTTTCAGGCCGCCGTCGTCACGCTTGCTGTAGGTAGCGGTCACGTGATCCAGACCGCGCTCAAAGCGGTGGTCCAGACGGGCGATTTCATACCAGCTGCCCAGATAAAGGTCGGCGTTAAAGCCTTCTATGGGCGTCACGCCTTTCGGCGGGGTTGTCGTGCAGGCCACGGAGAGAAGGGCACCGGCGCCTGCGGCCAGCATTTTCCAGAGAGACATAAGCGATTCCTTTGCGTTTGAACCGCTTAAGTATAGGCGCATTTTGCGCAGGCGGCTCGAAGCCGCCCGGGACTCAAAGCGTCAGCACGCCAATAGCGGTGACAATGCTCAGGATGGCGGCCAGGCCATAGAAGAGCCATTGACCGGCAGGAAGGTGGATCTTCAGGTCATGCGTCATATGGTGCAGTCGGTGCACCGCGCACCAGAGCGGCAGGACGATAGCCAGAAAAAGAAATAGGCGGCCCGGCCAGCTTTGTGCAAAGCCAAGAATGCGTTCAAAGCTGAAGGCCGACGAGGGGGAAAGCCCCAGCGGCATCAGGATACCCGCCAGCAGCACGACTACGGGCGACACCAACGCGGCCCACATGCCACCTGCACCAAAAAGCCCCCAGAACAGCGGCTCGTCAGAACGATTTTTGTTTTTCATTATCCCTCCTGCACCAGCAGAACAGCGGCCAGAATGGCGATGCTAATCAGCACCATTGCAACCCAAAGGCCTTTTACAATCGGGCCGGATGGCAGCTTTTTGTCGCCGATAATAATAATCGATGCCTTGGGGGCCAGCTCAAACCAGGTTTTGCTGTGCAACAGCGCGGCCGCGAGGGCAATCAGGTTTAGCAGCAACAGGATGGGA
>NZ_DALZCD010000036.1:0-22144 GCF_031978025.1 Erwinia sp. | reverse complement strand
CCTGGCGAGACGTGAACCTGCCGCCCGTCGGCATCGAACGGGCGAGAGGTTGCGGCTAGCCCAGCGTTTTAAACGCTTTGATCCGCTGTAAATGCGAGGAGATGCTCCTGAACTTATGCGTCTGCTGCTCGTCCCAGACGATTTCATAATAAGCACCCAGCATCTGTGCGCTGCGCTGGTTGTCCAGCGCCTCGTCACGACGAGAGAGAATAACCAGGCAGCGATCACGGTTTTTTTCCCGAAAATTGCTCACACACTTGGTGGCAATATCCACGTACTCTTCGGGCCTGTCTATTTTTCCCGGCATATTCTCTTCCGGCCACAGGTTGGGGTTAAACATCACCTGACGGATATCATTCAAAAAGCCTATGCGTTCGGCCCAGTAACCGCCCAGCCCTACGCCGCAGATCAGCACGCGCTCATCGTCGCTACTGCGCAGGAGCTTGTGGGTTTCATTCAGCAGATACTGCATATCATGCTTAGGATGTAGCGTACTGTAGCTCAGCAGCCGCACATCAGGATCGATAAACTGCAGCTGCAGCACCTTCTCATGATTGCCGGGACTGGTTGAATCAAAACCGTGCAGATAGATTATCATCGCCTTCTCCTGTGGTGTATGCGTCAGCCTCGCTCCAGCCAGCGCGTTTGCAGCGTGCTCAGCGCCTGGCTGCTAGCTTTCCAGCGCGGCGAAGCCAGCAGCTGCTGACGGGTAAACGTACCACGATGGTACAGCCGCGTGGCGCGTTCAGCATTGATCGGCGACAGATTATCCAGCACGCTAACGGCACCGTCACGGTTATTGCAGACCAGGATCATATCGCAACCGGCATCGAGCGAAGCCTGCCCACGCTCGGCATAGCTGCCCATAATCGCCGCGCCTTCCATCGACAGATCGTCGGAAAAAATGACGCCGTCGAAGCCCAGCTCTTTGCGCAGCACGGTTTGCAGCCAGTGCGAGGAGCCGCTGGCAGGCTGCGTATCTACCTGAGTATAGATAACGTGTGCAGGCATCACCGCGTCCAGACGGTTTTCGTCAATCAGCTGCTTAAAAATCTGCATATCGTGCTGGCGAATAACCGCTTCAGGCCGATCGTCGCGCGGGGTTTCCTTGTGTGAATCCGCGCTGACCGCACCGTGGCCCGGAAAGTGCTTGCCGGTGGTTTTCATGCCTGCTTCATGCATTCCATCAATAAAGTGGCGCGCCATCGCCAGCGCAATGGCAGGATCTTCGTGGAAACTGCGCTCGCCAATGGCCGCGCTGCCGTGACCAATATCCAGCACGGGCGCAAAGCTGATATCAATATCCATGGCGATCATCTCGGCAGCCATCAGCCAGCCCGCTTCCTGCGCCAGCCTGGCTGCTTCGGCTTTGCTGTTAAGCGCCGCAAAGGCTTGCATAGCAGGCAGCCGCGTAAAGCCGTCGCGGAAGCGCTGCACGCGCCCGCCTTCCTGATCGACGGCGATCGCCAGTCGATGCCGCGAGGCGGCACGGATCTGCCTGATCAACTCCTGAAGCTGCTCAGGATCGTGATAATTACGGGTGAAGAGGATCAGCCCGCCCACCAGCGGATGTTGTAAAATTTCCCGCTCTTCCGCGTCCAGCTCGTAACCGAGCACGTCTAACATTACCGGTCCCACAGATTACCTCTTATGATCGTACTCGCTGCCAGGCCTGTGCTGCCAGCGTATAAAACGTCTCTTCGCCACTCTGCTGCCATCGCAGCTCGTACCAGCTTGCCGCCAGAAGCGCCAGCCAGGGCTGCCAGCGCATCATCTGCTGCCTTAGCGTTGCCGCATTCAGCTGTTGCAGAGCAGCATAGCGTTCGGTTAGTGCCTGCTGCTGCGACGCATCCAGCGCGTTTCCCGCAGCCAGCGCGGCCAGCTCCAGCGCGATATCACCATCGCTGGCGTATTCCCAGTCAATCAGCCGCAGTCGGTTTTGCTGCCGGATCACATTGCCCGGATGTACGTCCATATGCAGCAATGCCCGCCGCAGTGGTTTGGGTTCCCCACGCCGCTGCAGCCGCCGTAGCGCCCGCAGCCAGCCGCAGTGCCGCCGCGCGGGCTGGCTAAGCTGCCAGTAACGCTCCAGCAGCGTTTGCAGCCGCAAAGGGTAGCCGCTAAGGGGCTGTTGATGCAGTCTCGCCAGCTCGCCGACCACCGCGTCCAGCGCGCCGGGGAAGAGTGCCTCATTCAGCGTTTCGCCCGGCAGCCAGCCAAGCAGCAGCCAGTTATCGGCATAGCCGTAGGCAGGCGGTGTCAGGTCGCTTTGAGAAAGCTTGCGTAAAATGCGGTATTCACGCTGGCGATCCACGCCCGGCACAGGATGACCCTGACGCTGATGGCGAGCCAGCAACGTCACCCTTTCCAGCTCCACTTTTGCCGTCAGCCCGGTTAAACCGTGCAGCGGAAAAAAAGAACCGGCGGATTGCTCCGCCGGAAAACGCTGTTTGATCAGTCTGTTTAGCGCGGGATCAATGCTGTACGACACCGTTACCCGACCAGATGATTTCGCCAGTCTGCACCAGCATCAGCTGCATTTGCAGCGTCGGTGATTTTACGTCACCTTTGGCGTTGGTATAGAGCACGTATTGCGCGCCGACGTAACGGGCCAGGCCGACAGCTTTGCTACGCGAGCCCAGGCTGTCCTCGGCGGAAAGCCCCAGCGTTTGCTTAGCCGTAGCAAGCTGTTCGGGCGTGACCAGCTTGAACTGGGTATTATTTTGCAGTGCGCTTTGCAGCGCGGCGGTAGCTTTGGCACGTTGCAGGCTGCCGTTGGTGCTGTTTTTTACACCGTCGATCAGCAGCACGCTACCGGCCGTAATACCGTCGGCTTTCAGCATTTGCGCCACCAGCGGCGTCACGCTGGCATCCCAGTTAATCGACTGCATTTTAGGCGGCTGCGGCACCGTTTCTGACGGCGGTGGCTCGGTCGGTAGCGGCTGCGGCTGCTCGGGAAACGGTTGGGCCGGTTCAACAGGTGCGGGCTGCTGCTGCTGCTGCTGTTGAACCACACAGCCGCTCAGAATGAACGCCAGCAACATGACGCCCGAGAGTTTAGTTAACTTCCTTTCCACGCAAGAATCTCCTACAGATACAGATAAAGACGAACCTTATTGGCCGTCAGGTTACCCGTTTGCGACGATATTTCAACACTGCTATGCGGCGCGACCGTGACTTTACGAGGCGCTTCAAAGGGCAGAATTTCCAGACCCTTATCGTCATACCAGTAAAAGCGCCACGATAGCGTAACGGGTTTTTCCTGCTGGTTATAGAGCCGGGAGGAAGCCCGCTGCTGCCCTTCATGCTCGGATATCACCGGCTCATCGGTGAGGATCCCCGCCGACAGCACCGATGACTCCATTACCAGCGATTGCGAAGTATCAATGGTCGTACGATCGCTGGCGCAGCCGCTCAGCAACGCCAGCATGGTGCCCAAAAAGATAATTCGCCTCATAGTCTCTCCGGCACGTTATTCAGCCAGCATCGGGCCCAGCGGGCGACCGCCAACCAGATGCAGATGGATATGATAGACTTCCTGCCCGCCGTGCTGATTGCAGTTCATGATCAGACGATAGCCGTCCTCGGCAATGCCTTCCTGTTTAGCGATTTTCGCGGCCACCACGATCATGCGGCCCAGCGCGGCTTCGTGCCCGGCGACCGCATCATTGGCGGTAGGGATCAGAATATTTGGTATTATCAGAATGTGCGTCGGCGCTTTTGGCGAAATATCGCGGAAAGCCGTTACCAACTCGTCCTGATAAACGATATCAGCCGGAGTTTCTCGGCGGATAATTTTACTGAAAATCGTTTCTTCAGCCATGATGCAAGTCCTTAAGCTATGCGTTGAGTTACGGCAGTATGAGCGAGATATTTGTTTTCTTTCAACCTTCCGCTGGCTTTTCTTTACCATATGCCGCTTTTCGCGTCGCTGAGCGTAGGTTCGGGGCGCCTTGTGCAAGCAACATCTGTTTTCGCTACGGTCAGGACGGGCGCATTGCCGGGCGCATGACCAGGAGTTTTGGTTCTGCACAGAACAGACACAATGCTGTGTTTCCGACACTTCATTTCCATGACTGGTAATAAATAAGGTACGCAATTTAGTTAGGCATATAGCTTTTTTGGTATTCCTTTTATTTTTGCCGATCCGAAAAAGATCGCCTCAATTTCTTATATCCCATACAAATAATATCCAGCCAGCGTAAAAATATTGTAATGCGGGCATACGTATTATCGGCAGTAAGCATTTATTCTTTAAAAAAATAAATAAGTTTTATTGATAAATCAACTTAACAACAGGGATAATATCTAAAACAAAAGCAACCATGACACGGTAATAAATTTTATCTCACTCCGGTATCGCAGTTGCAGTATTAACCAGTAAACCCACGTTTATTCGTAGAAAAATAAAAATGGCTTTTATAAAAGGATAATTACATGTCTACTTTTTCAGCCGCCGAGGCTGAGCATAACCAAGGCGGTAACCTGAAGCTTGCCTTACGTGAACAGCGCCTGCAAGAGCTGATGGAAAGCTGCCAAACTCACATATTACAGCAGCTAATTGGGCCATTTGGGCTTACTGCCGCCATGTTTAATGACAAAGAGGGTGGAAGTGTAACAACCACGCACAATTTCGAAAAAGGCGTGGTAGCAACAGAAAATGATAAAGTTCGTTATCAGGACTGGTGCGATACCAACAGCGGTGGCTATAACCGTAAGCCTTACGACAAAGAGCTACCCGGTAAACGCAAAGAACTTTTCCTTAAAGACGAACCTGTTATTTCTGCCTATACCGGTATGGAACTGAACCGGGATGGCACCACACATCTCGACCATGTCGTTTCCGCCAATCGCATTGAAACCGACAGCCGCAACAACTTATTTATGACGCAGGCGCAACGCGTAGCCATGGCTAACGATCCTAAAAATCTTGTTGCAGCGGAAAGTCATATTAATCAGTCAATGCAGGAAATGGAGAAGGAGGAATGGGCTGATAAAATACGTAAAAATAATGAAGGGAAAGGCCTGACCAATACTGAACACTTTGGCGTCGACCGGGAACAACTTGCCCGGACAGCCAGTACCGCCGAAGCCCATGTCAGCCGGGACGTATTGATAGCTCAGGTAAAAAAACAGGGAGTGGAACTAGCCAAAACCGGCGCGGAACAGGCGGTAAGGCAGGCGCTCCGCCAGGCATTAGGAATAGCTTTGCATACACTTGTTAACCATACCTTTATCGAACTTAAGCGGCTTTTTAACGACCCGGATAAAAGTAACCTGATCGACAGACTGACGGCGGCGCTAAAACGCGTGGTTGAACGGGTAATGTTTAAGCTGCGCGCCATGCTGGATGCAGGCATAAACGGCCTGCTGCAGGGATTTATCAGCAATCTCCTGACCTTTCTGATCAATAACTTTATTACTACCGCGGCAAAAGTCGCCACGGTGATCCGCGAGGGAATGGCGGGCTTGTGGAAAGCGGTAAAATTGTTGGTTAATCCGCCGCCCGACCAGCCCGGCATCGAAACGGCACGTGCCGTAACGAAAATTTTGGCTGGTGTAGTAACCACCTCACTGGGCCTTATGTTTGAAGAGGCTATCAAAGGCTTTCTGGCTGGTATTCCGCTGCTGCTACCGATGACTGACATTCTTTCGCCAGCAGTCACCGCTATCCTCACGGGAATTGTTTCATCGCTCGTTGTCTATGGCCTTGATCGCTTTTTCGACTGGCTTTCGCAAACCGGGACCGAGCGTCTGGAGGCAATGGAAGCAGGACTGGACACGGTTAAAGAGAACGTGGGGAAAATGTCACAGTGGCTGGAGTTACAGTTTCAAAACTCCGTCAGCTATCGCGTGATAAGTGCCGACTACCAGCTTATCGATGCTCATTTGGCCGCCACGTACGACAGACAACAAAATACCGCAGCAAGTCAGCGCACAAGAATAGAAGCGAATCAGCAATTTAATCAA
Organism: Erwinia sp.; assembly: GCF_031978025.1. Classification (NCBI taxonomy): domain Bacteria; kingdom Pseudomonadati; phylum Pseudomonadota; class Gammaproteobacteria; order Enterobacterales; family Erwiniaceae; genus Erwinia; species Erwinia sp. The sequence continues at coordinate 16,174 of NZ_DALZCD010000036.1, read as the reverse complement.
CAACTGGACGTGAGTATCGACTCGCTCGGTAGCGCTGAGGCCGATGTCATGCTACTTCTGGAAAATTATCTGGCAGGGGATGCTAATGGATGTAATTAAAGATTTGGCGCAGGTCCGTGTATCGGAAGCTATGCTCCGGCAGGTAGATGTTCCTGGCCTGTTAAAAAGCTTCAAAGAAGATTATGACAAGCTGGATAATCTTAAAAAAGATCGGGAAAAGCATGAGGCGCGACATGCGGTTTCCCGCTGGTGGAATTCTGAAGAATTGGAGACGGCGCAGCTGAATGCAGCCGAACTTCATGCCAGCTTCGCTAAAAAGCTGGGGCAGCTGATGATGATTTCTATCGCGCAGGCCCAAATGCTGAATGAGCAACAGCAGCAATTGCAAAATCAGCAAACCAGGATAAAAAGACAGACCAGCGAGATTGCTGAGGCGAACGACGTCATTAAAGGCCAGCAGGAGACCCTGGCTGAACAGCAGCACTCACTGGAAGAGTTGATTAAGGACTATTTTGAACTGAAAGGCTTAACAGCCGAAGGTGCAAAACAACTTATCCTCATTGCACAAGAAGTTAAGCAGACTAAAGAACAGCTGCTGGAAGCCTTTGATAGCAAGCTGTTGGAAACAAGAAGGCTCCATCAACAAACCGAGCTTAGCCTGCAACAGCACACCATCGCCTGGCAAGGTCAGCGTCAGCAAATACAGGACGAGATACAGGCGCAGCATCAGCACGTAGCGGATCTACTTGCCCGTCAGCAAACAGAGACGAGCGAGGCACTAGGGGCCATGCAGCAGCAGACTGCGGCTGTTTGTGAGGCATTCCGGCAAGAGTATAAGCAAGAGACCATGGCGTTAAGGCAATGGAGTGAGAATGCGCTTTCCCTGCAACAGCTGAAGCTGGCACGGCTGCAAAAGCTGGCTGTGGGTGGCCTGTCAGTTGCTGCTATCGCGCTTGTCTGGGTAGGATGGATGAACCGCGCCATGTTTGGTGTCTGACCATCGTTTTTCAGAAATAAAAAAGCCCCACCTTAAGGCAGGGCTTTCACTTTATCCGACCGGCTGCTTACAGCTTGCGAATATAATCATCCATCTCGGTTTTCAGGTTATCAGATTTGGTACCAAAGATAGCCTGAACGCCAGAACCCGCTACAACCACGCCCGCTGCACCCAGCTGTTTCAGGCCGGACTGATCCACTTTGGATACGTCCGCCACGCTGACGCGCAGGCGAGTGATGCAGGCATCAAGGTTAGTAATGTTCTCTTTACCGCCGAAAGCTGCAACCAGATTCGCTGCCATTTCACTGGCGTTGCTGGCGGTTTGCGCCGCTGAGGTTTCTTCACGGCCCGGCGTTTTCAGATTGAGTTTGGCAATCAGCACGCGGAACACGGTGTAATAAATCAGACCGTAAATAACACCGACCACCGGGAACAGCCAGATACGGCTGCTGTTGCCGCTCAGGACCACAAAATCAATCAGACCATGCGAGAAGCTGGTGCCATCGCGCATGCCCAGCAGGATACAGATAGGGAAAGCCAGGCCAGCCAGGATAGCGTGGATCGCATACAGGATCGGCGCCACGAACATAAAGGAGAATTCGATAGGTTCGGTGATGCCGGTCAGGAATGAGGTCAGCGCAGCGGAAATCATGATGCCGCCCACTTTCGCCCGGTTTTCTGGTTTCGCGGAGTGCCAGATAGCAATCGCTGCCGCAGGCAGACCATACATTTTAAACAGGAAGCCGCCGGAAAGTTTGCCCGCGGTTGGGTCGCCTGCCATGTAACGTGGAATATCGCCGTGGAAAACCTGGCCTGCCGCATTGGTGAACTCGCCGATCTGCATCTGGAAAGGAACGTTCCAGATATGGTGCAGACCAAACGGCACCAGAGAGCGTTCAATCACGCCGTAAATACCGAAGGCTACGACCGGATTCTGATAGGCCGCCCACTGCGAGAAGTCCTGAATAGCGGTACCGATGGGTGGCCAGATCAAGGAGAGCAGGATGCCGATAAAAATCGCCGTAAAACCGGAGATAATAGGCACGAAACGCTTACCGGCAAAGAAGCCGAGGTATTCCGGCAGCTTAATGCGATAGAAGCGGTTAAACATATAAGCCGCTATCGAACCGGCGATTATCCCGCCCAGCACGCCCGTATCGGCGAGATGCTTGGCTTCAATCTCGGCGGCTGGCATATGCAGTACCAGCGGCGCCACTACCGCCATTGTTTTAACCATGATGCCGTAGGCGACTACCGCTGCCAGTGCCGAAACGCCGTCATTATTGGTAAAGCCTAACGCCACGCCAATGGCAAAAATCAGCGGCATGTTGGCAAAGACGGATCCGCCTGCTTCCGCCATAACGTGAGAGACCACGGCAGGCAGCCAGCTAAAGTTGGCGGAGCCTACGCCGAGCAGAATACCGGCAATCGGCAGCACCGATACCGGCAACATCAGCGATTTACCGACCTTTTGCAGGTTTGCAAATGCGTTTTTGAACATAGTGTGAAACTCCTGAGTATGGGTGCTTTACGCGTTTTTCAACGCGATATAACGGGGGGAGGACCCGCTATGGGTGGAGCGCTTTGCGCCCTCGTGATTTATTACGAACTGTAAAATAATTCCGCCATCATTTGTTTGACGGTTATCACGTTTCACTGAACATCCGCCTGCTATGTAGTTTAATTCCCCAAAATTTGCCAGTTTTTAGCCATCAGAAAGCCGTATCGCCAACAAAGTAGCGACACGACTCTCTTTTTTTTACAAATTTATTACGAGGATTAAAATAAAGCGCTAGTCGGTAAGACGGCTCATCGGCACGTGGAAAAGGCGGGAGAAGTTAGCCGTGGTGGCCTCCGCCAGCGTTTCAATACTCACGCCTTTTACTACGGCCATATAATCAGCTACGTCGCGCGTGTAAGCGGGCTGATTCTCTTTGCCACGGTACGGTACGGGCGCCAGGTAAGGTGAGTCGGTTTCCACCAGCATCCTGTCCAGTGGCACATAGCGTGCCGCCTCGCGGATAGTTTCTGCATTACGGAAAGTGGCGATACCGGAAAACGAAATATAAAAGCCCATATCCAGCAGCTTTTCCGCGGTTTCCCGATCTTCCGTAAAGCAGTGCAGCACGCCACCGCACCCTTCCACCTTCTCTTCTTTCAGAATAGCCAGCGTATCGTCGCGCGCGTCGCGCGTATGCACAATGACCGGCTTGTTCAGGTCGCGGCCAATACGGATATGCTCACGGAAGGAAGCCTGCTGCTGTACCAGGGTCTCCTTCTGATAGTAGTAGTCCAGCCCCGTTTCACCCATGGCAATCACGCGTTCGTCGGCAGCCAGCTGGCGCAGCTCGGCAAAATCATAAGGTTCATCCTGATTGAGCGGGTGCACGCCACAGGAGTATGCCACGTTAGCGCGATCGCCAATCAGTTGCGTCATTGCCTTATAGCCGGGTAACGTGGTCGCTACCGCCAGCATGAACTTCACGTCACGCGCGGCAGCTTTCGCCAGCACATCGTCCACATCCCGATGCAGGGTTTCATAGTTCAGGCCGTCAAGATGACAGTGGGAATCGACTAAAAACATAATTATTCTCTGGTTCGTTAGCCAACCACGGAAGCATGGAGCATTTGCTCCCATGCCAGCAGTTGGTCAGTCAATAAGAGTTCACGGTTTACGGCGACCACGTTGAGCAGGCGGTCACGGCACAAAAACCATTGACGAACGCTTTCATCCAGGGCGCTGGCCGGCAGCTGACGGGCGATCTCCGCGACCAGCATCTGGCTGTCGGCATTGGCAATAAAGCGTCCGCCGCCCTGCTGCCATTTCAGCGCATCCACCAGCAGGGCGCAGAGCCAGCCGGTACGCGCCGCCGCGTCATCGTGATTCAGAACGGGCAGCAAGGATAGCATATCTTTTTGCAACGCCACCGGCAGTGCCTCGCACAGCGCCTGTCGCGCCGCCCAGCTGCTTTCCAGCATTGTTTGTGCCGCGGCGGGCGCGCCGCCGCTTAGCCGCAGCGCGGTCAGGCAATCCTGCTGCGATGCGCCAGCCTGTTTCTGCAGCCAGCTCAGACTTTGCGCCTCATCCGGCGCGGCCAGGTGAACGCTTTGACAGCGGCTGCGCAGCGTGGCCAGCAGCTGTGACGGCTGCTGGCAGCAGAGTAAAAACCAGGTGTTGACCGGCGGCTCCTCCAGCGTTTTCAGCAGCGCGTTAGCGGCCGCTTCCGTCAGCTGAGCGGCATCGGGCAGCCAGACCACCTTTGCCCCACCCTGCTGAGCGTGATGAAAAAGCTTCTCCGTGACGCCACGTACCGCATCAATGCCCAGCGAGCTTTTGCCTTTCTCTGCCGCCAGCTCGTACCAGTCCGGGTGCGTGTGGGCCTGCATCAAATGGCAGGCATGACACTCTCCGCAGCTTTTCAGCCCGTCTCTGCGCTGGCACATCAGCCAGCGGCTGATCCCCCAGACCAGTGAGGCATCGCCCATTCCCGGCAATGCCTGAAGCAGCAGCGCGTGGTGCCCGCGCCCGGCCTGATGCTGGCCGATTATCTGCCGGTAAGGCTGGTTAAGCCACGGATACCAGATCATGACTGTTCCTGTAGCCACAGCGCCAGCGTCTGCCGGATAGCGGTGGAGACGCCTTCAATAGCCTGCGTGGCGTCGATGGTTTTGATGCTCTCGTCGGCCGCGGCCAGCGCCAGATAGCGCTCACGCGTGCGGGTAAAGAAGTTCAGCGACTCCTGCTCAATGCGATCCAGCTCGCCTCGCGACCGGGCACGCTGCAGGCCAATTTCTGGGGTGACGTCCAGGTAAAGCGTTAAATCAGGCGCAAAATCGCCCAACACGCTTTGTTTCAGCTGCTCCATCAGGCGGATATCTATGCCCCGTCCACCGCCTTGATAAGCCTGAGAAGAGAGATCGTGACGATCGCCAACTACCCAGGCGTCGCGCGCCAGCGCCGGTTTAATCACGTTCTCAACCAGCTGCACGCGTGCCGCGTAAAGCATCAGCAGCTCGGCACGATCGGTGATCTGCTCGCCCTCAATCCCCTGCTTAATCAGCTCACGGAGTTTTTCCGCCAGCGGCGTACCGCCCGGTTCGCGGGTAAAGACGATATCTTCAATGCCGTGCTGCCTGAGCGTCGCCACGATGGTATCGCGGGCGGTCGTTTTGCCTGCGCCTTCCAGCCCTTCGATAACGATAAATTTACTTTTCATTTTTTTCCTTGAGCAGCAGGCGCCAGGCCTGGACCGCACGATTATGGCTCGCCAGGTTGGTGGTAAAGGTGTGGCCGCCTTTGCCATCCGCAACAAAATAAAGAAAGTCTGTTTTTTCCGGATGGGCGGCCGCTTCCAGCGAAGCCTTGCCCGGCGTGGCGATAGGCCCTGGCGGCATCCCGGCTATCACATAGGTGTTATAAGCCGTAGGCGTTTCCAAATCCTTGCGCGTCAGCGTCCCCTTATAGCTGTCGCCCATGCCGTAAATCACGGTAGGATCGGTCTGTAAACGCATGCCCAACCGCAGCCGATTAATAAAGACCGAAGCGACCTTGCTACGTTCTTCGCCCAGCGCCGTTTCTTTTTCCACGATTGACGCCATTGTCAGCAAATCATCTTTCTCTTTATAAGGCAGCCCTTCCGCTTTGCTCTGCCACAGCGTATCGACCATTTTTACCATCCGGCCGTGGGCCCGCTCCAGGATCGCAACGTCCGTAGTATTGGCGGTGTAGGAATACGTATCGGGATAGAACCAGCCTTCAACATCCTGTTGCGGCATTTTCAGCGTCTGGCCCAGCGTGGTCAGCTTGTCGTCCGTCAGCGTATGTTTGATATAGGGTGCCGCACGCAGCTGCGCCAGCCACTCCTGCATTCGCGACCCTTCGATAAAGCGGATCGGGAACTGCGCTTCTTTACCACTGGAAAGCAGCGTCAGCATCTGGCGTACCGTCATGCCCTGCGTAAATCGATAGGTGCCGGCCTTAAAATTAGCCAGCTCCGGCTCCAGTTTCAGCAGCCAGCCAAACCAGAAGGAGCGCGGCGTAATTTTCTGCCTGTTCAACTCGGCTTCCAGCACCACGCGGCCCGCACCAGCTGGTAGCGTAAAAATAGTCTCGTGCTCAATCAACAACGGCGACCTGGCGAACTGTTTGATTTGCCAGTAGCTGAAAGCCAGACCGGCAATAATGAACGCGACGATCCCGCCGACTACTTTGCGTTTTACTGTCATAAATGTCCCTGAAAATCGTGCTCACCGATGCGGTTAAACAACGTTCTTGAGTGGTAAAACCGGTTTTCAATCTGTGCGACCGGCAACATCGGCATCAGTGCATTAGTGATAAAAATTTCGTCCGCCTCTTCGAGCGTCTGGGGGGGTACGCTGACTTCCCTCACTTTACAGCCCTGCTCGGCCAGTAGCCGCATGACCCACTGACGCTGAATGCCGTTGACCCCGGCCTGCGTCACATCGGGCGTAAAGACGTCTTCGCCCTTACGCCAAAATAAATTTGCCGCACAGCATTCCACCAGCAGCCCCTGAGTGTCAAGAACCAGCGCTTCGTCAGCGTCGGTCTGCTCAAGCTCTGTGCGGATAAGCACCTGCTCCAGACGATTAAGATGCTTGATGCCGGCCAGCAGAGGATTACGGCCCAGACGAATGGTGCTGAGCGCCAGTTTCACGCCCGTCTGGCGAAGCTGGTGATAATGTGCCGGATAGTCCGACAGTATAATAATGCGTGAAGCTTGCTGGCAGCCGCTGGCACTATAACCACGGCCACCGACACCACGGGAAAGAATGACTTTGAGCACGCCTGTCGGGCGCATCGCGGCTGCGCTCATCACTTCCTGTTGCAGAGCTTCCCAGTCAACGTAATGAATAAGCAGGCGCTTGCATGCTTGTTGTAATCGCTCCAGATGCGCGAGCGACGCAATAACCTGCCCTTTTTCAATGCGCGCCGTGGTAAAACAGCCATCGCCAAACTGTAAGGCACGGTCTTTAACGGAAATAAATTCCTGGGGCTGACCATTTATCCAGATCATCGGCTCTCCTTTTTAGTTACGCCAAAGCCTGCCTGCATCTTTGCGCAGCTGCACGCCATTTTAAATCAGCAAAAGGGGGATAAAAAATAAAAAAGCCCGCTTTTGCGGGCCTGCATATCAAGCATAATATCATGAAATAAAAAGTGTTTTATTTCAGTACATCCAATTTTTGTCCACCGTTCGTTCATGCCCGCTGCAAGGCGGGCTTGAGCCTGTAACGTGATTCTATCGTCATCAACGTTACCAGTCGCTGGGGCTTTCATCATAGATTTTCCGCACGGCAAACTTGAAAATATAGTACCCCAGTATCAACCCCGGTAGGGTAAAAGCGGCGAGGTAGTATTTGTATTCGCTGTAAGAGAAAAATAAAAACCACCCCATGTAGATCAAGGATAATCCACATACGCCTATTCCAATGCCCTGAATGATGCGTGAAAGTGCAGCCAGAAATAATTTTTTCATATCTAAACTTTCTCAAAAAAATAACAGCACGTCTGGTGAAATTTATTGCGGTCTGTAAACCATAGCGCTGTGGCATCTTCAAAAGGTCTGGTTTTTTCAGCAACCATGAAGTACAGCAGATCTAAATCGCCTAAGCGCCTTAGCACATTGTAGGCGGATGGATTACGGCGTTGTAAGTCTCTGGAAACGTATACTGAACGAGACATGGCAGCACCAATCGAAAGAAGGCTGCCGATTGTCATACCCGTAACTATTTGCGGAATCAGCCGGGAAGAAAATATATAGCCCATATTAGCAGCTGCCACTTGATTGAAAGCCATTCTCCCTAAAAATTTCCCGCCACCTTTAGTGGATAAATCCCTTACTTTCTGAAACTCAACGTGCTCGAAAAAGTTGTCCATAAACAGGTGTAAAACTTTTTCAAGATTCTGCCTTGAAGCCATTCCTGTCTTTACCATTCTGAGCATTCTTTCTTTGTCATATGAATGGACAGCCCTGTTATCTGTATCGAGGTAATCTCGGCCCAAATAATAAATATCTACGGGCCAATTCACAAAACCATGTACAAATCCCCGGAAAAAATTACCATCAATGTGAACTGCATCGACCATCTCATCCGCCAACTTTTTGGCACTAATCATCAATTTGTCCTTGTTCATTAATCATCCTTTGAGTGCAGCGGCATTATAACCCAACGGTTCTTAACTTTGATCTTTTGAGTTGATGTCGCCATCTGACAGGACTACAACCCGCCAGCGGTGCGCCCGTTTGGTAATCGCGAGGTATGGGGCGGCTTTGACCCGTCCCGCTCCGGGGACAACTCCACCTTTGTGATCGTTGCGCGCCCGCTGCATGAGGGCGAACGGTTCCGGGTGCTGGCAATCTACCAGTGGCGGGGACTTAACTTCAGCTGGCCGGCCGAGCAGATCAAGCAGCTGATGAAGCGCTATAACATGACGTACCTCGGCATAGATACCACCGGCATCGGGAAGAGCGTCTATGACCTGGTCACCCAGTTCGCGCTACGGGAAGCAAACGCCATTCTCTACAGCGTGGAAAGCAAAAACCGCCTGGTGATGAAGATGATTGACGTTGTCGAACGCAAACGCATCGAGTGGGCGAAGGATGCCCAGGTCCCGATCCTCCCAACCCGACTCAGTGTAATAACGCCATTGCTGATACTCAGCCTCGCGTTTATCCTCATCGCCATAACGCCCTGACATAAACTTTTCCCTCATATCTTCAGTACATTTCAAGCACTAACCATCATGGGTCGTCATCAAATCTGATGGCGTTAGCCGAGCACAGCCCCCCGGAGCCTGGCAGTAACGTGCTAGCCGCTTGACTGACTGCTCCCCTGATAATGTAACGCGAAGAAGGCCGAAATCATCATATTATGAATGGGAAGGTCACGTTCATGGCTGCCAAGAACAGCAAGAAGAGAACGGTTCCGATAACACAGGAAGTCGAAAAAACAGTGAGAACTGTAGATGAAGGGAGGCTATTTAACGTGTCGTATCAAAGTTACAGATTGCATTTACGCAGCGTCAAGCCAGATATTCCGAAAGGCCAGGCCGTACATATCCTGCGTCATACATTTGCAGCGCATTTTATGATGAACGGCGGGAACATTCTTACGCTGCAAAAAATTCTGGATCACGCAAATATCCAGCAGACGATGACTTATGCGCATCTGGCGCCTGACTATTTGCAGGATGCGACAAAGCTCAATCCACTGCGCGACGGCATCCACATTCCATCCACATCAGAGGATTTCTGTGGGGTTCCGTGACATACCAAACAACAGTTAACCGTTTGAATTTGCGATATAAAAAGCATGCGGGACCTGTAAAAAAGGCCCGCTTTTGCGGGCCTTTTATCACCGAAGACAATCAGATTTTACGGAAAATCAGCGAGCCATTAGTGCCGCCAAAACCGAAGGAGTTACACAGAGCATACTCCAGTCCTTTAACCTGACGCGCCGTATGCGGCACAAAATCCAGGTCGCAACCTTCATCCGGGTTATCCAGATTGATGGTAGGCGGAATGACCTGATCGCGCAGTGCAAGGATAGAGTAGATAGATTCTACTGCTCCCGCCGCGCCTAACAGATGACCGGTCATGGATTTTGTGGAACTGACCATTACGTCATACGCCGCCGCGCCAAAGACGGACTTCACGGCCTGCGCTTCCGCTACGTCACCCGCAGACGTCGAGGTACCGTGCGCGTTGATATAGCCGATTTTTTCCACCGACAGTTGCGCATCCCGCAGGGCATTTTCCATTGCCAGCGCCGCGCCCGCGCCGTTTTCCGGTGGCGAGGTCATATGATAAGCATCACTGCTCATCCCAAAGCCCACCAGCTCGGCGTAAATTTTTGCGCCGCGCTTTTTCGCGTGTTCGTACTCTTCCAGCACGACGATGCCAGCGCCGTCGCCCAGCACAAAGCCGTCACGGTCTTTATCCCACGGACGGCTTGCCGCCTGAGGATTATCGTTGCGGGTAGAAAGCGCACGTGCCGCCCCGAAACCACCAATGCCCAGCGGCGTACTGCCTTTTTCCGCGCCGCCGGCAATCATGACGTCAGCATCGTTATAGGCAATCATACGCGCTGCCTGACCAATGTTATGCACACCGGTAGTACAAGCGGTCGAGATGGCAATGCTGGGGCCTTTCATGCCGTACATGATAGTCAGATGACCAGCAATCATGTTCACAATAGTGGAAGGCACAAAGAAAGGGCTGATTTTACGCGGGCCGCCGTTCACCAGCGAGGTATGGTTTTCTTCTATCAGACCAAGGCCACCAATGCCGGAGCCTATAGCGGCACCGATACGGTGCGCGTTCTCGTCAGTAATGACCAGACCGGCATCCTGCATAGCCTGCATACCAGCAACAACGCCGTATTGAATGAAGGCGTCCATCTTGCGCTGATCTTTACGCGAGATAAACTCCTCGCAGTTGAAATCCTTTACTAAGCCAGCAAAACGCGTTGCGTACGCACTGGTTTCAAAATGGTCGATCGGGCTGATGCCACTCTGACCGGCAACAAGAGCATTCCAGGTAGACTCTACGGTATTGCCGACAGGAGACAACATGCCAAGACCGGTCACAACTACACGACGCTTAGACACGTTCGTCCTCCAGGGAGGGGATAAAAGAGTATCAGTGGGAACTACAGATAAAACTCAGGCGGTCGAGTGACCGCCTGGAGATGCTCACTTAAGCCTGGTGACCATTGATGTAATCAATAGCAGCCTGAACGGTAGTGATTTTCTCAGCTTCTTCGTCCGGAATCTCGGTATCAAACTCTTCTTCCAGAGCCATTACCAGCTCAACGGTATCAAGAGAATCAGCGCCCAGATCTTCTACAAAAGAGGCAGTGTTAACAACTTCTTCCTGCTTAACGCCAAGCTGCTCGCCAATGATTTTCTTAACGCGTTCTTCGATAGTGCTCATACTATTAAATTTCCTATCAAAACTCGCTTTCGCGATGGTTTTCGTAGTGTATAAAATGTTGAAAAAGATGCAACTAAATCCCGGCTGGTCAAACCACGAATTTACGTTATTTTGCGGGCATTGCCGCAAATAACGCAAATACTTTTCGTGATTATCAGACCATATACATTCCGCCATTGACGTGCAGCGTCTCACCAGTGATGTACGCCGCCTCGTCAGAGGCTAAAAATGCAACGGCACTGGCGATTTCCTGCGCGCCGCCTAAGCGACCCGCTGGCACTTCCGCCAGGATGCCCGCACGCTGCTCTTCAGTCAGCGCACGCGTCATGTCGGTTTCAATGAAACCGGGAGCCACAACGTTAACGGTAATACCACGTGACGCGACTTCACGCGCCAGTGACTTGCTAAAGCCGATCAAACCCGCTTTTGCTGCCGCGTAGTTTGCCTGACCCGCATTACCCATTGTTCCAACAACGGAGCCAATGGTAATAATTCGGCCCACGCGTTTTTTCATCATAGCGCGCATTACCGCTTTTGACAGGCGGAATACGGAAGTCAGATTCGTGTCCAGGATATCCTGCCACTCGTCATCCTTCATACGCATCAGAAGATTATCACGCGTAATGCCAGCATTATTGACTAAAATGTCCACTTCGCCAAATTCTGCGCGAATATTTCCCAACACTTCGTCAATAGACGCGCTGTCGGTAACATTCAGCAGCAGGCCTTTGCCATTGCTGCCCAGATAAGCGCTGATTGCCTCCGCCCCGCTCTGGCTGGTGGCGGTGCCAATTACCTTCGCGCCGCGCGCGACCAGGGTTTCTGCAATCGCACGGCCAATGCCGCGGCTCGCGCCGGTCACCAGCGCAATTTTTCCTTCGAAGCTCATCTTCATCCTCTTCTTACTGCTCGATCGCCGCTGACAGGCTGGCAGGTTCACCGATCGCCGTGGCCGTCAGGGTGTCTACAATTCGTTTCGTCAGGCCGGTCAGTACTTTGCCAGGACCTACTTCCAGCAGCGACGTCACGCCCTGCTGCGCCATGAACTCCACGCACTCAGTCCAGCGAACCGGGCTGTAGAGCTGGCGAACCAGTGCGCTACGGATCGCTTCAGGCGACGTTTCGCACTTTACGTCAACGTTGTTGACTACCGGCAAGGTCGGCGCGCTAAAGGTTATGGACTCCAGCGCCACAGCGAGCTTGTCCGCCGCGGGCTTCATCAGCGCACAATGCGACGGAACGCTGACCGGCAGCGGCAGCGCACGTTTTGCGCCAGCAGCTTTACAGGCTGCACCAGCACGCTCTACTGCCGCTTTGTTACCGGCAATGACGACCTGGCCAGGCGAGTTAAAGTTCACCGGCGAAACCACTTCGCCCTGAGCCGACTCTTCGCAGGCTTTAGCAATAGCCGCATCGTCCAGACCGATGATCGCCTGCATGGCGCCCGTCCCTGCCGGCACGGCTTCCTGCATCAGTTTGCCGCGCAGTTCAACCAGCTTGATCGCTTCTTTAAAATCGATCACGCCTGCACAAACCAGCGCACTATACTCGCCCAGGCTGTGTCCCGCCAGCATTGCAGGCTGAGATCCGCCTTTTTCCTGCCAAACGCGGAAAATAGCAACAGATGCGGCCAGCAAAGCAGGCTGTGTCTGCCAGGTTTTGTTCAGTTCTTCAGCAGGCCCCTGTTGCACCAGCGCCCACAGATCGTAACCGAGCGCGTCGGAAGCTTCACGAAATGTCTGTTCTACCAGCGCGTTTTCCGCTGCCAGTTCAGCCAGCATGCCCACGGTCTGCGAACCCTGACCTGGAAAAACCATAGCAAATTGCGTCATTGTTATATCCTGTTAATCAAAAACGAACCAGCGCCGAACCCCAGGTGAAGCCCCCGCCAAAAGCTTCCAGCAGAACGAGCTGGCCTGGCTTGATGCGGCCATCGCGCACCGCTTCATCCAGCGCGGTAGGCACAGAGGCGGCAGAGGTGTTGCCGTGACGGTCAAGCGTCACCACCACTTTATCCATTTCCATGCCCAGCTTACGCGCGGTCGCGTTAATAATGCGCAGGTTAGCCTGGTGTGGCACCAGCCAGTCAATGGCCTCACGCTCAAGGTTATTGGCCTGCAGCGTTTCTTCAACGATATGCGCCAGTTCTGTGACGGCGACCTTAAAGACTTCGTTGCCGGCCATCGTCACGTAAGAAGGCTGTTCCTGATTCTCACGGTCCTGATTGGCCAGCGTCAGCAGCTGACCATAGCGGCCGTCAGCGTGCAGGTGGGTAGAAATAATGCCCTGCTCTTCGCTGGCGCCCAGTACCGCTGCCCCGGCACCATCGCCGAACAGGATGATCGTACCGCGATCGTTAGGATCGAGCATTCGCGCCAGCACGTCAGATCCAATTACCAGCGCATTTTTTACCGCGCCGTTTTTAATAAATTGGTCAGCAACGCTCAGGCCGTAAGTGAAGCCCGCACAGGCCGCCGCCAGATCGAAAGACGCGGCATCTTTAATGCCCAGCATTTGCTGGATCATGCAGGCGGAGCTTGGGAAGGCGTGGCTGGAAGAGGTAGTTGCCACCACAATCAGGCCGATATCGTCTTTATCGATACCCGCCATTTCCAGCGCACGTTCGGCGGCGTGAAAGCCCATTGTCGCCACGGTCTCGTCGGGCGCAGCAATGCGGCGTTCACGAATGCCGGTACGGGTGACAATCCACTCGTCCGACGTATCCACCATTTTTTCCAGATCGGCGTTAGTCCGCACCTGTTCGGGTAAATAGCTGCCCGTACCGATAATTTTTGTATACATGTCCGCTCAGTCACTCTTAGGTAATACAGTTTCAAGGCGGGCGGCAATCCGTTCAGGAAGTTGCCGCCGCACCGCCTGCTCTGCCTGTTCTATGGCCGCAACAAATGCGCGCTGGCTGGCACCACCATGGCTTTTCACCACGGTTTTGCGCAGCCCTAACAGGCAGGCGCCATTGTACTGGTCGGGGTTAAGGTGACCGAAGCGCTTCGCCAGGCGTTTTTTCAGCAAACGCCCCAGCAGCGACAGCCACCATGCCCTTTTTTTACCTTCTTGCGATTGCAACAGCGAAAGAAACACTCTTACAACGCCTTCCATTGTCTTTAACGTGACGTTGCCGATAAACCCATCGCACACAAGGACGTCCGTTTTCCCGGTAAGCAGTTCGTTACCTTCGAGGTATCCAATATAGTTAATTTCCGGTGCATCCCGCAAAATGACTGCGGCGTCACGGATAGTTTCCAGACCCTTGGTCTCTTCCTGCCCAATATTCAGCAACGCAACGCGTGGTCGACTGATGGCCAGCACGTCTTCTGCCATGACCGCACCCATTATTGCGAATTGCACCAGCATCTCGCTATCTGAATTTACGTTGGCGCCTAAATCCAGCAGGACGGTTTTACCGCTTTTTACGTTAGGTACTACGGTCATCAGCGCCGGGCGCTCAATACCGTTTAGCGTGCCGAGCAGGAGTTTAGCCAGCCCCATCAACGCGCCGGTATTCCCTGCGCTGACGCAGGCGTCGGCCTCGCCTTTCTTGACCAGCTCAAGCGCCACACGCATTGAGGAGCCGCGGCTGTGGCGAATCGCCTGTGCAGGTCTGGCATCACTGGCAATAACCGACTCGGCAGGGACGATCTGCAGACGTTCCCGTAGCGTGGAATCAGCTTTTGCGAGTAATGACGTGAGTGTGTCGGGATCGCCGACCAGAAGAAGATGTAGCTGCGGATCGGACGCCAGTGCCTGCATTGCCGCAGGCACTGTCACGCAGGGACCGAAGTCCCCGCCCATGGCATCAATCGCCAGGGTCAAACGTGTCAAAGTATCGCCGGCTAAGCCGTGAATTACTTAACGATGACCTTGCGACCGCGGTAGTAACCGTCCGCAGTGATGTGGTGACGCAGATGCGTTTCGCCAGAAACTTTATCTACGGAAAGAGTGGCAGTGGTCAGGGCATCGTGTGAACGACGCATGCCACGTTTGGAACGGGTTGGTTTATTCTGTTGTACGGCCATGGACCTTACTCCTATTACTTACGCTTTAAACTGGCTAATACGGCAAATGGGTTTGGTTTTTCCGCCTCTGCAGGCAACTTGCCAAAGACCATGTCCGCCTCGGACACTTCACAGTGTTCAGAATCATGCACCGGAACGACCGGCAGGGCGAGGATAATTTCATCCTCCACCACCGCCAGCAGGTCGATTTCGCCAAACTCGTTGACCTCGACCGGCTCGTACGCTTCCGGCAGTGCCTCTGCCTGCTCGTCATTGACGATCGGGCTGAAGCAATACGTTACGTGGACAGAATGCGGGAAGTTCTGGCCGCAGCGTTGACAACACAGCGTGACGGAGACCGCCGCCGAGCCTTTCAGCACGGCTAAACGCTGATCGTCGATCGCGAACGACATCGAACAATCTACATCGCTATCCACACTCACTACCGATTCGGCAATACGCTCCACCTGTTCAGGGGTGTAAACGCCCTGGTAGTCCAGGCGTTTCTGAGCGGTGCGAACCGGATCGAGAGTCAGGGGTAATTTTACCTTTTGCATAGGGCGCGCATATTAACTTTGTAACGAGATAGAGTCAAAGAAAAAGGCCGTTTAACAGCATCTTTCACCCATTATTCGCATCCAGTGCGGCGCATAGTTTAAAATGTCCTGCACTCCTGCGCAATTCTTCCGGAAAAAATTATGACACAGCTGGTTCTGGCTTCGACCTCCCCCTTCAGAAAAGCCCTGCTTGAGAAACTAGGGCTTGCTTTTATTACCGCCGCGCCGGAGGTGGATGAGACGCCGCTGCCTGGCGAATCCGCGATTGATTTAGTGCAGCGCCTTGCCGCCGCGAAGGCTCTGGCATTGGCAGAAAGCTATCCCGACAGCCTGATTATCGGGTCCGACCAGGTTTGTGTAATAGACGGTAAAATAACCGGAAAACCGCATACGGAAGAGAGAGCCTGCGAGCAGTTACGCCAGGCCAGTGGTCATAGCGTAATTTTTTATACGGGCCTGGCGCTGTTGAACAGCAAATCAAATAACCTGGAAGTGGTTTGCGAGCCTTTCAGCGTCGATTTCAGGGTATTGACGGATCGGGAAATTAATAATTATGTTCGCAAAGAGCAGCCTCTGGGCTGTGCAGGAAGCTTCAAGAGCGAAGGGCTGGGAATTACGCTATTCGACAGGTTGACGGCCCGCGATCCCAAT
>NZ_DALZCD010000035.1:17044-22211 GCF_031978025.1 Erwinia sp. | reverse complement strand
AATAATGCAAACCTACTGCTTTACCATAGAGGTCCAGCTTATTGCCGTCTTTGTTATAGATTTCTGCTGCATTGGCTGCACCAGCGGCTAACAGGGCTGGAATAACCAGTGCCAGAATATTGCGCTTCATCATTATTTATTACCCTCATTGGAGTTATCTGGACACCTGCCACTGCCGTCAATAATTCTTTACAGAACTACGATGAGAGTTTGGTGTCTTCCTGTATCTGCACGCATCTTTCCATTGGCGGTCCGGTTAATCTACCTCGAAAATGCTACTAATATCCTATTCTGGTTACAGGGGGAAAGATTGTGTGTCAAAATGTAAATAATACGGAACTTTGTGAACTATATCTAAATTTACAAAAATAAAAAAAGGCCAGCAGAGCTGACCTTAGTTATATATATGAATTTCTTATATTTAATGCATAAATCAGAAGCTGGCGTTGCGCGGCGTTCTTGGGAAGGCGATAACGTCCCTGACGTTTTGCACGCCGGTCACGTATGCAATCAGGCGCTCAAAACCTAAGCCAAATCCGGAATGAGGCACGGTGCCGTAGCGACGCAGATCGCGATACCACCAATAATCTTCTTTGTTCAGCCCCATTTCTGCCAGACGTGCATCTAACACGTCCAGACGCTCTTCACGCTGGGAACCGCCGATGATTTCGCCAATGCCCGGCGCCAGAACGTCCATTGCCGCAACGGTTTTTCCATCGTCGTTCAGGCGCATATAAAACGCCTTAATATCTTTCGGGTAGTTTTTCACCACAACCGGCGCTTTGAAGTGTTTTTCGGCCAGGTAGCGCTCGTGCTCGGAAGAAAGATCAATGCCCCAGGAAACGGCATTCTCAAACTTCTCGCCGCACGCTTTAAGGATTTCAACAGCCTCGGTGTAATCTACCTGGGCAAAATCGGTAGTAACAAATTGTTCCAGGCGCGTAATCGCTTCTTTGTCTACGCGTTCAGCAAAGAAAGCCATATCGTCGGCGCGCTCGGCCAGAACAGCCTTAAAGACGTACTTCAGCATCGCTTCTGCCAGCGCGGCGTTATCTTCCAGATCGGCAAAGGCCACTTCCGGCTCAAGCATCCAGAATTCCGCCAGGTGACGGCTGGTGTTAGAGTTTTCAGCACGGAATGTTGGGCCAAAGGTATAGATTTTGGAAATCGCGCTGGCGTAGGTTTCACCATTAAGCTGGCCAGAAACGGTCAGGAAAGCTTCTTTGCCGAAGAAATCTTCATCGTAATTAACTTTACCTTCCGGCGTACGCGGCAGGTTTTCCATATCCAGCGTAGAGACGCGGAACATTTCACCGGCGCCTTCCGTATCGGAAGCGGTGATCAGTGGAGTGGAAACCCAGAAAAACCCTTGCTCATCGAAAAAGCGATGCAGCGCCTGCGCCAGCGTGTGGCGAACGCGCGCGACCGCACCAATCAGGTTAGTGCGCGGACGCAGATGGGCCACCTCACGCAGATACTCAATGCTGTGACGCTTGGCCGCCATCGGGTAGGTGTCCGGGTCATCAACCCAGCCGATGACTTCAACTGCACTGGCCTGAATTTCAAAGCTCTGGCCCTGGCCTGGCGAGGCCACAATTTTCCCGGTAATCACCACGGAACAGCCGGTGGTCAGACGCAGCACTTCTTCCTGATAATTATTCAGAGAATTATTTACGACGGCCTGGACGGGATTAAAGCAGGAACCGTCATAGACGGCGATAAAGGAAATACCGGCTTTTGAATCTCTTCGTGTACGCACCCAGCCGCGAACGGTGACTTCGCTGTCAACCGCGATCCGGCCTTGCAGTACATCCGCTACAGGCACAACGCTCATATAAGTCTCTCTTATGCAGAATTAAAATTACCCGAAATCGGGGCAATACTATGTTACTTGCCAGAAGATGAGACACAAGAAGAATTCGTTGCAAGGCAGGAGATTTATTGACGAAGGACTATCAGCCAGAGAGAAAGACGCGTGCCTTTCTCTCTGGAAGCAGGCTAGCTGGCTTTTTTAACCAGCGGGAGATCGAAAGCTTTGCGCAGGGCGCGAACAAACGCTTTGTCCTGGCAAATAGTTTTGCCCGGGCTGTCAGAGAGTTTGGCGACCGGTTTGCCGTTGCACTCTACCAGCTTGATCACAATATTCAGCGGTTTTACCTCTGGAATATCGCAGGTCAGCCGGGTGCCAATGCCGAAAATCACCTCTACTCGCTGGCCAAAGTGACGGTAAAGCTCCACCGCTTTCGGCAAATCAAGATTGTCTGAAAAAACCAGCGTTTTCTCCTGCGGATTAATGCCGAGCTTTTCATAATGCGCAATGGCTTTTTCGCCCCACTCAACAGGATCGCCGGAGTCATGGCGCAATCCCTGATAGCTGCTGGCAAAATTGAGGCCGAAATCACGCAGGAAAGCATCCATGGTGATACAGTCGGTCAACGCGATACCCAGACGATGAGGATACTCTTCCAGCCAGGCCTGCAACGCAGCGCGCTGGCTGTTGGCCAGAACGGGGCTGATTTGCTGATGCGCCTGGAACCATTCATGGGCCTGCGTACCTACCGGGGCAAGCTGCAGCCGCCGGGCGACATCATAATTGCTGGAGCCGACCAGCCACGGGAAATCCGCTTTCAGCGTGCTGACAATTGCCAGCTGCACATCGTGAGAAAAACGACGGCGAGTCCCGAAGTCCATCAGCTTAAAGCGAGACATATCTAAATCCGCCGTCAGCTTGCCAAAGTCAAGCAGCTTGCTTTGCAGGCGCTCCACGGCCATAGCGGGAACGATCTGCGGCGAGCGGTGACGATGCACCACTTCGCTGATCAGGGCCAGCAGCGGCACTTCCCACATAATCACCTCAAGCCACGGGCCGGCGATGCGGATGTCCAGCTTGCCCTGATGGTTGCGGATGCGTACCTGAGAAGGGTCATAGCGGAAGTGTTTCAGCCACTGCAGATAATCTGCACTAAAGAAAGGCAGATCGGCAAGATAGCGGCTCTCTTCGTCGCTGAGCGCCAGCGACTGCATCAATGTCACCTGTTGAGCGATTTCCTCAGCATAAATGCCAAGCAGATCGTCACCACGGCAGCGAAACTCAGCCACTACGGAAACGTTCTGATAGCGATGAAATACCGCCTGCTGCATATGCAGCTTGTAGGCGTCCGTATCCAGCAGCGTGGTCAGTATCGGGGAAGCATGTCGTGTCATGGTGCGTTTCAGCATCCTCTGGCGAAGAGCGTTATCCCTGGTTTCAAAAATAGTAATGACGCAGGAGTATAACTTGAATACTCATTTATTGAACCCGATCACAGCACAATTCGATCCGGCAGGTCGAGGGCAATCCGTGCGATTGTTAAGAGAATGTAGCTTTTAACAGCAATTCAGACGGCCCGACACGATTCTCCATGGCAACATTGCAGGAAGCGGAATAGACTTGGAAAGTTAACTAATTATCGACATGAGAAGCACTTATGACGCAACTGCCACAAGCCAAAAATCGCCATGACTATCGCGCGCCGGATTACACCATTACCGATATCGACCTGACGTTTGAACTGGATGCTGCAACCACCCGCGTGACGGCCGTCAGTCGGGTAAAGCGTCTGGGCCAGGCTGATGCGTCGCTGCGTCTGGACGGGGAAGACCTGTCGCTGGTCTCATTGGACATCGACGGTCAGCCCTGGACGGACTACGTGCTGGAAGAGGGCGCACTGATTGTGTCTCGCCTGCCCGACACCTTCACGATGAAAATCGTCAACGATATTCATCCGGATAAAAACAGCGCGCTGGAAGGCCTGTATAAATCGGGCGAGGCGCTTTGTACTCAATGCGAGGCCGAAGGCTTCCGTCATATTACCTGGTATCTGGATCGACCTGACGTGCTGGCGCGGTTTACCACGACGATTATCGCAGAACAACAGCTGTATCCGTATCTGCTGTCAAACGGTAACCGGATTGACAGCGGCGCCGCGGAGAATGGACGTCATTGGGTTAAATGGGAAGATCCTTTTCCAAAACCTTGCTATCTGTTTGCCCTGGTAGCAGGCGACTTTGACGTGCTGCGCGACAGCTTTACAACCCGCTCAGGTCGTGATGTCGCACTGGAGATCTTTGTCGATCGTGGCAACCTTGACCGCGCCGACTGGGCGATGACCTCGCTGAAAAACAGCATGAAGTGGGATGAGCAGCGCTTTGGTCTGGAATACGATCTGGATATCTTCATGATCGTTGCCGTCGACTTCTTTAATATGGGGGCGATGGAAAACAAAGGCCTGAACGTCTTTAACTCCAAATACGTGCTGGCGAAAGCAGAAACGGCGACCGATAAAGATTATCTGGGCATTGAAGCGGTTATTGGCCATGAATATTTCCACAACTGGACGGGTAACCGCGTCACCTGTCGCGACTGGTTCCAACTGAGCCTGAAAGAAGGGCTGACGGTATTCCGCGATCAGGAGTTCAGCTCCGATCTCGGCTCTCGCGCCGTCAATCGTATCGATAACGTTCGCGTTATGCGCGGTGCGCAGTTTGCAGAAGATGCCAGCCCGATGGCGCATCCCATTCGCCCTGAACAGGTGATTGAGATGAATAACTTCTACACGCTAACCGTGTATGAAAAAGGATCTGAAGTCATCCGTATGCTGCATACCCTGCTGGGCGAGACGAATTTCCAAAAAGGCATACAGCTTTACTTCGAGCGTCACGACGGCAGCGCAGCGACCTGCGACGATTTTGTGCAGGCGATGGAAGATGCATCAAACGTCGATCTTTCCCAGTTCCGCCGTTGGTACAGCCAGTCCGGCACGCCGGTGCTTTCCGTGCGCGATGACTATAACGCCGAACTGGAGCAGTACACGCTGCACGTGACGCAAATGACGCCGCCAACGGCCGATCAGAAAAACAAGCTGCCGCTGCATATCCCGCTGGATATCGAGCTTTATGACAGCGAAGGCAATGTGATCCCTTTGCAGCACAATGGGCATCCGGTTCATCACGTGCTGAACGTAACGGAAGAGTTCCAGAGTTTTGTCTTTGACAAGGTTTATCAACAGCCCATCCCGTCGCTGCTGCGTGAGTTCTCTGCGCCGGTGAAGCTGGACTATAACTGGAGCGATGCACAGCTTACGTTCCTGATGCGCCACGCCCGTAATGATTTCTCACGTTGGGATGC
>NZ_DALZCD010000035.1:0-17034 GCF_031978025.1 Erwinia sp. | reverse complement strand
AGTTTGCTGGCGACCCATATCAAGCTGAACGTCGCCCGCTTCCAACAGGGCCAGCCGCTTTCACTGCCGCTGCACGTGGCCGATGCTTTCCGCGCCGTGCTGCTGGAAGAGAACAGCGATCCGGCGTTGATGGCGCTTATTCTGACGCTGCCGGGTGAAAATGAGGTGGCTGAACTGTTTGAGGTCATCGATCCGGTAGCCATTGCGGAGGTGCGTCGTGCGCTGATGAGCACGCTGGCTACGGAACTGGCGGACGAGTGGTTGGCGGTTTATCACGCACACCGTGTCGACGCGTATCGTATTGACCATGCGGATATCGGTAAGCGTGCGTTAAAAAACACCTGCCTGAACTATCTGGCCTTCGGTGAAAGCGATCTGGCCGACAGGCTGGTTACTGCCCAGTTCCGTCAGGCGAACAACATGACCGATTCGCTGGCAGCGATGACGGCGTCGGTTGCCGCGCAGCTACCATGCCGGGAAACGTTGCTGGCCGAGTTTGACGAGCGCTGGCATAAAGACGGCCTGGTGATGGACAAATGGTTTACTTTGCAGGCCACCAGCCCGGCAAACGATGTGCTTAGCCGCGTCCGTGCGCTGCTTAGCCACCGTTCGTTTACGTTGAGCAACCCGAACCGTATTCGCTCATTAATTGGCGCGTTTGCATCGGGTAATCCTTCCGCTTTCCATGCGGCGGACGGTAGCGGCTATCGGTTCCTGGTAGAAATACTGACCGACCTGAATACGCGTAATCCTCAGGTTGCCTCACGTATTATTGAGCCATTGATCCGCTTTAAACGCTACGATGAGGCGCGTCAGGCGCTGATGCGTAGTGCGCTTGAGCAGTTAAAAGCGCTGGATAACCTCTCCGGCGATCTTTACGAGAAAATCAGCAAGGCACTGCAGGATTAATTTTTCGGCGTAAATAAAGAAAAGCCCCGAATATGAACTGCACCCCAAAAGTTGGACACCCAACTGATTAAGGTGCAGTTCAGTGAGCAGTCCTAAGTTTCCCCTCGAATTACGGCTCGCCGTTGTCACTCATTATCTCAACACCCGCGATGGCTATCGTGAGACGGCTAAACGTTTTAGTGTGGGCCGCACGGCGGTTCGCCGCTGGATTTCCGCATGGCAGCAGCAAGGCATTGACGGACTGACCTGGAAAACTGCTGATTACACGCCTGAATTCCGGCTGAAGGTTGTCCGCGCTGTCATCGATGATAAACTTTCGCTCCGCAATGCCACCGCTAAATTTAACCTTTCCGGTGAACGTACTGTTTACCAGTGGGTTAAACGCTTTCAGGCGTCCGGGGCCGGGGCGCTCTCCGGCATAAAAAGCGGAAGACCGAAAAAGCCGGAACCCATGCATAAGGACATCAACTCCCCATCAGCACCACGCGATAATCCCCCTGATGCTCAGGCCGAAGTGCGCTACTTTCGCGCCGAAGTCGGCTGGCTTAAAAGAGCCAAAGGGATGGATGGCGGCAAGTTTCAGCGCAGGAAAGCCCTTATCATTCAGGAACTGCGTAGGGAGCACGGCCTGAATGACCTGCTGAACGGCCTCAGCCCTGTTGAATTCAGGTTACTACACCTGGAAACAGCATGACCAGGGAGCGCGTGTCATATAAACATTTTTCCCCGCATCAGTTGAAAGCATTAAACCAAATAAGGTAGGCGTCTGGTGTATTAGCTCAGCCTTGACCTGACAGGTTTCGCAGGTAGAGCATAATCAAATCTGACACTCTGCTTTGAGCGAGAAGCGGATCTTCAGTCAGAATGTCTAAAGAGCGGGACACAGAACTTCTGACGAAGCTCTAACAACCCAAAAACCAGTACATCTCATATGAAGTGAAATAGTGCGCTGTCTTAAGACGTTTCCGTGTTAAAAAATAAGATTAACCTACATGGAGATGTTGTTCTTTATGGCTTTTTTTTCCGGAATTACTGGGCGGCTGTTCCTTATAAACGTAATGACCGCCATTTCATATGCCTTCATTTTACCTGTCATGAGTCTTTTTTTAATAAACGGCTTACATGCTAGCCCGATTTTTATCACTTTCTACAGCCTGGGGTTTGCTCTCTCAGGATTATTTTTCAGCCAGTTGATGGGATCTCTTGCAGATAAGGGACATCCAGTCAGGCAACTTTTCATGATTTCTGTTACGGCGCTTTTTCTGGCGGGTTTAGCCTTCAGTTTCTGTCGTAAACCCATCGAGGCTCTGGTCATCGGTATTTTCTTGATGGGGCCAGGCAATGCGTCTATCCCGCTACTCCTGTCGATGATCCGAAAGCATTCACTG
Organism: Erwinia sp.; assembly: GCF_031978025.1. Classification (NCBI taxonomy): domain Bacteria; kingdom Pseudomonadati; phylum Pseudomonadota; class Gammaproteobacteria; order Enterobacterales; family Erwiniaceae; genus Erwinia; species Erwinia sp. The sequence goes on along the minus strand of NZ_DALZCD010000035.1, from coordinate 14,737 downwards.
ACGGCAGGGCTTAACGCTACGCGGCTCAATACGCAAATGCGTTCGGGCGTGTCAATTGTGTGGATTGCCGGGCCGGCTCTGGCATTTGTCTTCGCCGACCGATTTGGCTTCACCTTTAATTTTCTGGCCTCGGCCCTGCTTGCGGTCATAACCTTACTTGCCAGCCAGTTGCTGCTTTCGAAGGATAAAAAAACTGTCGATACAGGCAGAGCAGAAAAAACTCAAGTCAGTAAAGCCCCCATCACGGGTATGATTTGGGCACTGGGCGCAGTAATGATGCTGGCAAATTTATCCAATAACATGTACCTGACCATTATGCCGCTGTACCTGGTACACGAGCTTAATTTACCCGCTTCGTTTCCGGGCTTTCTGCTGGGTGCAACCGCGATAATGGAAATTCCCGTTATGCTTGCCGCTGCTCATCTGGCAGAGAAAACAGGGAAAGAGCTACTGATGATGGTCGGATTTCTCTTTGCAGCCGTCTATTACAGCCTGCTTCAGTTGGCCACTAACATGACCGAACTGATTGTGTTGCAACTTTTTAACGGATTATTCTTTGGTATTTTTGTCGGCCTGGGCATTTCTGTTATTCAGGACGCGTTGCCAGAACGAAGCGGCTTCGCATCAGCATTTCACTCCAATGCCATGCGCACAGGCATGATGACTGGCAATGGGATTGCAGGTCTGATGGCGCAACTGGCAGGATTTAAAATTACTCTGCTTGTTCCACTGTTATCAGTGTGTTGTGCTGCTTTGCTAATGCTTTGTATAAAGAGAAATCACTCTACAAAAAACAGTTCACCAATAGGCTGACAGTTCTTATAAATATGCGTACAAAGCACGATTAACCGACGCTGTTGCTCCGGTTTTATTCTCATTAATTCAACGTCTGCTCCTGGCACAGGTCTGCCTGTGAGATTAGGGATAGCTCATGCCGTAGCGGTGTTAGATTAAGTCGCGACTAATACCTGAAAACACCAACCTATAAAGTTCTGTTGAAGCCCCCGACCAACCCATATCAAGTTGGGCGAGAGGCACTCCAACTCCGATGATTCAGTGTCCAACATTCCGGGGGCAGTTCAATAAGGGGCTTTCCTTTTCGCAACCCCGTAACCTTAACGCTGTGCATAGCGTCTTTCTGCCTCAACCGGCGAGCGCTGCATCACGCGATCCAACACTTCCGCTTCCAGCTCGGCCAGCCGCACAGAACCTTTGCGACGTGGGCGCGGCAGCTCAACCGTCAAATCCAGACCAATATTGCCTTCCTCAATTAACAGCACCCTGTCTGCCATGGCGACTGCCTCGCTAACGTCATGCGTGACCAGCAGCACGGTAAAGTGATGTTTTTGCCACAGCGACTCAATCAAATCCTGCATTTCGATACGCGTCAGGGCATCCAGCGCGCCGAGCGGTTCATCCAGCAGCAGTAAACCGGGCCGGTGGATCAAAGCCCGCGCCAGTGCCACGCGCTGCTTTTGGCCACCGGACAACGCCGCAGGCCATTCACCGGCGCGTTCAGCCAGGCCGACCGCTTCAAGCGCCTCCAGCGCAGCGCTTTTCCAGGCCCGGCCTTTCAGACCCAGCCCTACATTATCGATGACGCTTTTCCAGGGAAGCAGGCGTGCATCCTGAAACATCAGGCGGGTATCGTCTTTGGCTTCGCTCAGCGGCGCACTACCGGCCAGCAGCTCGCCGGAAGTGCTTTTTTCCAGCCCGGCCAGCAGGCGCAGCAGGGTACTTTTACCGCAGCCACTGCGCCCGACTACCGCCACAAACTGACCTGAGGGGATATGCAGGTCGATATTATTCAGCACGGTACGGCCATGATATTGCTTGCTGACACCGTTGATAATCAGAGGTGTACCGGCGTTGAGACGTGCGGGAGAAGACGTTAACTCGCTCATGCGTTTTCCTCTTTTTGTTGATAAGCCGGATGCCAGCGCAGCCAGACGCGTTCCAATAACAATGCGCTGACGTCAGCCAGTTTACCGAGCAGGGCGTAGAGAATAATGGCGACTACAACGACATCGGTCTGTAAAAATTCACGTGCATTCATCGCCAGATAGCCGATACCAGAGTTGGCAGAAATGGTTTCCGCCACGATTAATGTCAGCCACATCAGGCCCAGAGCAAAACGCACACCCACCATAATGGAAGGCAGCGCCCCCGGTAGCACCACCTGAATAAAGAGGCTCCAGCCAGAAAGACCGTAGCTGCGGGCCATTTCTACCAGGCCACGATCCACATTGCGAATGCCGTGACAGGTGTTGAGGTAAACAGGGAACAGCGTACCCAGCGCGACCAGAAAAATCTTGGCGGATTCGTCAATGCCGAACCACAGGATCACCAGCGGGATCAGCGCCAGATGCGGCACGTTGCGCAGCATCTGAATAGAGGTATCCAGCAGACGCTCACCCAGGCGCGACATGCCGGTAATCAGCCCCAGCACCAGGCCAATTGAGCCGCCAATACCAAAGCCTACCGCCGCGCGCCAGCTGCTGATGGCCAGATGCTGCCACAGCTCGCCGCTGGCCGACAGTTTCCAGAAAGTGACCACAATGGCTTCCGGCGCAGGCAAAATCCGGGTGGAAAGCCAGCCGGTCTGTGAGGCGATTTGCCAGACGATGACCAGCACGACCGGCAGTAGCCAGGGGATCAGCAGGTTGCCTGTACGAGTAAGCGATTTGCTCATAGCCACCTCAGCTCTGCGACACTTTCTGGGGAGCGAAATCATGCGCTACGGCTTCGCCATGCGCGGTAATATTGTTCGGCTGCGGCACTTCCGGCACGTTCAGGTCGAGATGCGGGAACAGCAGTTCGCCGACACGGTAAGCCTCTTCCAGATGTGGGTAGCCGGACAAAATAAATGTCTCAATCCCCAGATCGGCATACTCCTGCATCCTGGCCGCCACGGTGGCGCCATCGCCGACCAGCGCGGTACCGGCACCGCCGCGCACCAGCCCAACGCCAGCCCACAAATTAGGTGAAATTTCCAGCTTATCGCGACGTCCTCCGTGTAGAGCGGCCATGCGATGCTGGCCGACGGAATCGGTCTTCGCCAGCGCAGCCTGTGCTTTAGCAATAGTGGCGTCATCCAGGTGGGATATCAGTCGGTCTGCCGCTTTCCAGGCCTCTTCATTAGTTTCGCGCACGATAACGTGCAGGCGGATGCCGAACTTCACCGTTCTGCCCTGAGCAGCCGCTTTTGCCCGCACCTGCTCAATTTTCTCTTTGACCTGCGCCGGCGGTTCGCCCCAGGTCAGATAAACATCAACCTGTTCCGCGGCCAGATCCTGAGCAGGCTCGGAGGAACCGCCAAACCACAAAGGCGGACGCGGTTGCTGCACCGGGCGGAACATTAAACGAGCGCCGCGAACGTGCACGTGCTTGCCTTCGTAATCCACCGTTTCGCCTTCCAGTACGCGACGCCAGACGCGGGTAAATTCCGCTGACTCAACATAGCGCTCACGGTGATCCAGAAAAACGCCGTCGCCTGCCAACTCTTCTGCGTCGCCGCCGGTAACCAAATTAAACAGCGCACGACCGTTTGACAGCCGATCCAGGGTAGCAGCCTGGCGCGCGGCCTGAGTAGGGGATATCACGCCGGGACGCAGCGCAACCAGAAAACGCAGACGCTGCGTCACGGGGATCAGCGAAGCGGCTACCAGCCAGGCATCCTCGCAGGAACGCCCTGTTGGGATCAGTACACCGCCAAATCCCATGCGATCGGCAGCCTGAGCAATCTGCTGGAGGTAAGCGTGATCGACCGGACGTGCGCCCTCTGTCGTGCCTAAATAGTGGCCATCGCCATGCGTGGGTAAAAACCAGAAAACGGAAAGGCTCATTGTGGGACTCCTTGCGTAGCGGAGGCGACATGCCAGACACGGCTGGCGATATCGACTTTTACCGGCATTAAATGATTAGCGTAAAAAAGATCGGCGGTGTGCTGCTGGGCCTGGACAGTTTTCTCACTGACCGGGCCAATGACCGTCGGCGGACGGTGATCGAGATAGCTGGCAATGACCGGCTTCGGCAGGCCAATAGTTTGCGAAAGCAGGGCGATACTCTGCTCGCGATCGCTACGGGTCAGTTCGTCAGCCTCGCTGAATGTCTCCAGCACCTGCTTCACGAAAGCGCCGTTGGCTTCAGCGAAAGGACGCGTGGCCAGATAAAACGAACCTGTGAGATTCAGCCCGTCACCATCAGCCAATACCCGCACGCCTCCCTGCAACAGCGCGGCGGAATAGTAGGGATCCCAGATAGCCCAGGCATCCACATCGCCCTGCTGGAAAGCCGCGCGGGCATCGGCGGGCGTCAGATAAATGGGGTGGATATCGCTGAAGCTCATCCCGGCCTTAGTCAGCGCGCGCAGCAGCAGATTGTGCGAGCTGGAGCCTTTCTGGAAGGCCACCTTATGCCCTTTCAAATCGGCAACGCTTTTAATTGCGCTGTTTTTTGCTACCAGAATGACTTCAGACTTTGGCTTGGGCGGTTCGGAACCGACATAAAGTAGGTCAGCGCCAGCCGCCTGAGCGAAAATCGGCGGGATGTCGCCCGTGCTGCCCAGATCGATGCTGTTAACATTCAGCGCTTCCAGCATCTGCGGTCCGGCTGGAAACTCAATCCATTTGATCTGCGTATGGGGGAAACGCTTTTCCAGCAGCTGATGCGAACGGGCCAGCGCCATACTCACCGATCCTTTTTGATAGCCAATACGGAAAGCGGCAGGCGCGGCCTCATCTGCCAGGGCGCCGCCAGAGAGCAGTGCGCTAAAGGCCAGCGCTGAGACGAAACGTGAAAACAGGGTCATGAGCGCTTCCTTATACCGCTGTGGCCAGCAGCTGACGGCGACGCGTCAGTGCAGACCAGAACGTGTCGATAGACTCTGCAATACGTTCGGCCAGAAGAGGAGAGAGTTCAGGCTGGCGATCGTAATGGCTAATCTGGCTGTCGTCGGCAAATACGCCATGCAGCACTTCCTGTGCTTTTAACGCGTTAAGCACCGGTTTTAACGCGTAATCCACGGCCAGCATATGAGCCAGGGTGCCGCCAGTAGCCAGTGGCAGCACGACTTTATGCTCCAGCGCGCGTTCCGGCAGCAGATCCAGCAGCGTTTTCAATGCGCCGGAAAAAGAAGCTTTATAGACAGGCGTGGCGACGATCAGCCCGCCTGCGTTAGCCAAATCCTCTTTAAAGGCCAGCAGCGCAGGGGAGTCGAAACGAGCGTAAAGTAAATCCTCTGGATGGAAATTGTGCAGGTTCCAGGGAATGACCTCGACACCTCGCTTTTCAAGCGCCTGCTGACACAGGGTCAGCAGGGCGGTTGAACGCGAAGGGTAACGAGGACTGCCTGCCAGAGTAATAACGCGCATCATCTCTCCTTATAACCAAAAGTTATTGATTAAAATAATTCCTGAACTTATGGAACTATCCTGGCAGAGTGTGGCGGACGCCTTAAATGATTTATCCGGCATATTTAAGCTACTTTTTGGATAAGCAAAAGGCAGATAGCAGGAAAGCGCGGCACAGGGGCACGCAAACGTTTTACTTTCGTCGTAAAGGACTTTACCATTTTCCCCCGCGCCTGCAGCGTTGCTGTGCTTGTTGAAGGTCGCCGGTCTTCACGACTAATCAGATAATAAAAGTGGAGAAGACGTGCCTGCTGCGCAGTTTTCAGGGTTGCTGTAGCAACCGTTAGTCCTTTTCCAGCCCGAGATTGCGGGCTACTCAGGAGCGATCATGTATAACCTGGTCCGTAACGCGCTTTTTCAGCTCGACGCTGAGCGTGCACACGAATTGACCCTTCAACAGCTGCACCGGATAACCGGGACGCCGCTGCTTCATCTGGTGCGGCAAACGCTTCCTTTTAAACCTGTCAATTGCATGGGGCTGACCTTTAAAAATCCGCTTGGTCTCGCGGCAGGGTTAGATAAAAACGGCGAATGTATTGACGCTTTCGGCGCAATGGGCTTCGGCTTTATAGAAGTTGGTACCGTGACGCCGCGGCCGCAGGCGGGGAACGATAAGCCGCGCATGTTCCGTATCCGGGAGGCGGAAGGCATTATTAATCGTATGGGATTCAATAACCTTGGTGTCGACCAGCTGGTTAACAATGTGAAGCAGGCTCGCTTTGATGGCATTCTGGGCATCAATATCGGCAAAAATAAAGATACGCCAGTGGAAATGGGTAAAGAAGATTATTTAATCTGTATGGAAAAAGTTTATCCTTATGCAGGTTATATTGCGATCAACATCTCATCTCCGAATACTCCAGGGTTGCGCACGCTGCAATATGGTGAAGCACTGGACGATCTGTTGCAGGCGATTAAGCACAAGCAGCTTGAGTTGGAAAACCAGCATCAAAAATATGTGCCGGTAGCGGTTAAAATTGCGCCGGATTTAGTCGAAGAAGAGCTTATCCAAATTGCCGACAGTCTGCTCCGGCATAATATTGATGGCGTAATCGCCACCAATACCACGCTCGACCGGTCTCTGGTTAACGGCCTTAAATACAGTGACGAAGCGGGCGGCCTGAGCGGGCGTCCGGTGCAGCTGAAGAGTACGGAAATTATTCGCCGACTGGCACAAGAGCTGCAGGGCCGTCTGCCGATTATTGGCGTAGGTGGCATTGATTCGCTGGTGGCCGCGAAAGAAAAAATGGCGGCTGGTGCCTCACTGGTGCAGATATATTCCGGTTTTATTTACAAAGGTCCGCCGCTGATTAAAGAAATTGTCAGTTATATCTGATTAAATGCGGGTTTAACGGGCCAGGGGGTTTATTTTCCCCTCTGGCTCGTTTATATTTTCTGCTGTTTATGCATTATTCAGACTATTTGGGAACAGGGTCGGTTTGCATGTTCGCCGGCCTGGCGATAAATAGCCGATCTGACGATGATTACGGGATACTTCATGAGGATTAAACCTGACGACAGCTGGCGCTGGTGCTTTGATGGCGAACAGGAACGCATGATGTTAGAGATGGCGGAAGGCGCGCTGTTCTGCTCACGCTTCCCTCGTAAGATGCTGACGCCCGATGCCTTTAACGCCGCGCAATTCTCCGTCGATGACGCCGCCCTGTTTTCTACCTTTGCAGAAAAATGCCTGGCGTGCGACTTGACCGAACGCCAGCGTACCGACCTGGTGCTGAACGCGCTGGTTGCATTACGTTTTCTGAAGCCGCAAATGCCGAAAAGCTGGCACTTTTCTGCGCACCCGCGCCACTGTACGCCGCAGGAAGGTGAACTGGTAGCGGTACGTCTGTGTGAAACGGGCGAAGAAGCGACGCTGCTGGTGGTCGAAGCGGGTGAAAACGCCGCGCTCTGTCTGCTGGCACAGCCAGAACTGCAGCTGGGCGGCAAAACGATGCTGCTGGGCGATGCTATTAAAGTGATGCACGACCGCCTGCTGCCCGCCATCAGCCAGCATATTTTTACCTTCGCCCGCGCTGTTTAACGCGCTGACAGCACCACATCTCCGTCCGGGATGCAGCTGCAGCTTAACAGCGTACCGTCTTCTTGCAGCGCGCCTTTTTTCAGCGCGCGCACCTGTCCTGATGCCAGCCTGACCCGGCAGCTGCCGCACACGCCCGCGCGGCAGGAATAGGGAATGCGATACCCCTGCATTTCCAGCTGTTCCAGCAAAACCTGCTGATTGTTGCCGCTAAATGGCTTGCCTTCCCAGCTGATGGTCACGCTTTCCTGCGTGTCGACAACCGCTTCAAGTGATTCCGCCACCTCTCCTGCACCGTAAAGACGAGCCGGTTTCCCCGTGACAACTTCCAGCTCGTCGCCAACGCGTAAAATACCGCTGTTGCGGGCCACGAGGTTGATACCAAAATCAACATCGCCGGAGCTATCGGTTGCGGTGCGGAATTTTTGCAGGGTAGTTAACGGTTCGCCGGTAGGATGCTTGCGGCCGCGGTCCGCGCTGACAGTGGTAAAAATGCAGCGGCTACAGGGTTTCGGCGCGTCAAAGAGCACGCCGCCGATGCGTACCGTTGCCCAGCGATCTTCCGCCCACGCCGTCGCGCCCGCCACCACTAAATTCGGACGAAACTGCTCCAGCTTTACCCCTGCCGGGCATCGCTGACGTAAATCTTGTAGCGAGGCTTCATTGATCAGCAGATAAGGATAGCCGTCGGCAAACCCCAAAGGCACCTGACTGAAGCGCTTCACTCGCCGCGTCATTTCCGGGCCGACCCAGCGAAGCTGCACGTCACGTGGAAAAAAGCCGCTCAGCCAGCGGTTAATCTGCGCAGGCGCTATCAGCGCGGTAAAATGGTTACCCCAGACTTCTACCGGCGCCGGCTCGGTGGCGAAATCCGCAAAGCGAATCGTGGCGCTGCTGCCGTCCGGGGCCGCCAGCAGTAGGCCGTCCGGCAGCAGCGCAGGCGTGAAAAGCACCATTTCGGGATACTGACGTGCCGTGATAAAGGTGCCGTCCGTTTCGGTAAGCATAAAAATGCGATCGAAGGCCAGGCCGCTGGCGAGGGCCTGAGCATGAGAAACCTGCGTGCCACGCATGGATTTTACGGGGTGAATAAACAGACGAGACAGGCTAATCATGTTGCTCTCCAGCACCAAAGAAAGCGTCAGCGTAAAAAAAGAGCCATGAGTGGCTGACGAAAAGAAGCTAACTTTATGACATGCGCCCCGGATTAGCTATAATGCGCAGCAATTTTCCAGATGATAAGTGATGTTATGAATTCTCTGTTTGCCAGTACGGCGCGTGGGCTCGAAGAGCTGTTAAAAAGTGAACTGGAAGCGATGGGGGCCGAGGCCTGCCAGATTGTCCAGGGCGGCGTACATTTTCAGGGCGACGATCGTCTGATGTATCAGAGCCTGATGTGGAGCCGCCTGGCTTCCCGCATCCTGCTGCCGCTGACCGAATGCGGCGTTTACAGCGACCTGGATCTCTATCTGGGCGTGCAGGCCATCGACTGGCCCGCTCTGTTTGGCAGTGATAAAACCTTTGCCGTGCATTTTAGCGGCCTTAACGAGGTGATCCGCAACAGCCAGTACGGCGCGCTTAAGGTCAAAGACGCTATTGTGGACAGCTTTACCCGTAAAAACCTGCCTCGGCCGGATGTGGATCGTGAACAGCCTGATATTCGCGTAAACGTCTGGCTGAACAAAGATAATGCCAGCATTGCGCTGGATCTGAGCGGCGAAGGGCTGCACCAGCGCGGCTATCGCCAGCAAACCGGTATGGCGCCGCTTAAAGAAAACCTGGCGGCAGCGATTGTTCTGCGCTCGGGCTGGCAGGCCGGTACGCCGATGGTTGATCCTATGTGCGGCTCGGGCACGTTACTGATCGAAGCAGCCATGATCGCCAGCGATCGTGCGCCTGGCCTGCATCGTACCCACTGGGGCTTTACCGGCTGGAATAAATTTGACGAGGCCCTGTGGCGTGAAGTGACCAGCGAAGCGAAAGTGCGCGCTCGTCGCGGGCTGCAGGAAACGACCTCCCGTTTTTACGGCTACGACAACGATACTCGCGTGATCGAACGCGCGCGCGTTAACGCCCGCCGTGCGGGGCTGGCGGAGCTAATCAGCTTTACTACACAGGATGTGCTCAAGCTCACCAATCCGCTGGCGGAAGGGCCAACCGGCACCGTGCTGAGCAACCCGCCTTACGGCGAGCGTCTGGAAAGCGAACCGGCTCTGATTGCGCTGCACAGCCAGCTGGGTCGCCTGATGAAGCAGCATTTCGGCGGCTGGAACCTGTCGTTGTTCAGCGCGTCGCCAGAACTGCTGAGCTGTCTGCAGCTGCGCGCCGAACGCCAGTTTAAGGCGAAAAACGGCCCGCTGGACTGTGTACAGAAAAACTATCAGCTGGGAGTGAACACCTCGGGCGTCGCGCAGATCGCGGAAGATTACGCTAATCGCCTGCGTAAGAATCTGAAGAAGCTTGAAAAATGGGCGCGTCAGGAAGGCATTGAGTGCTACCGTATTTATGATGCCGATCTGCCGGATTACAACGTCGCCGTCGACCGCTATGGCGAATGGGTGGTCGTGCAGGAGTATGCGCCGCCGAAAACCATTGAGCCTTCCAAAGCCCGTCAGCGCCTGTTTGACGTTATTTCCGCCACGCTCAGCGTGCTGGATCTGCCTGCAAACCGTCTGGTGCTGAAAACTCGCGAGCGGCAGAAAGGCAAAAGCCAGTACCAGAAGCTGGGCGAAAAAGGCGATTTCTTTGAGGTTTCCGAATTTAACGCAAAATTGTGGGTCAATCTGACCGACTATCTCGATACCGGCCTGTTCCTGGATCACCGTATCGCGCGTAAGATGCTCGGAGAGATGAGCAAAGGGAAAGACTTCCTGAATCTGTTTGCCTATACCGGCAGCGCCAGCGTGCACGCCGGGCTGGGAGGCGCTAAAAGCACCACCACGGTGGATATGTCGCGTACTTATCTGGAGTGGGCAGAGCGTAACCTGCGCCTGAATGGCCTGACCGGTCGACAGCATCGCCTGATGCAGGCTGACTGCCTGAGCTGGCTGCGCGAATCTGATGAACAGTTCGACCTGATCTTTATCGATCCGCCTACCTTCTCAAACTCTAAAAGAATGGAAGAGAGTTTTGACGTGCAGCGCGATCATCTGCTGTTGATGAAAGATCTGAAAAGGCTGCTGCGTAAAAATGGCACCATCATGTTCTCCAACAACAAGCGCGGCTTCAAAATGGATCTGGAAGGCCTGGCTGGCCTGCAGCTGAGCGCTCAGGAAATTACCGCGAAAACGCAGTCGCAGGACTTCGCACGCAACCGTCAAATTCATAACTGCTGGCTGATTACTCACGCCGGTAAGGAATAAGTTTTATGTCACTGATCAGTATTCATGGCGCATACCTCTCTTTCAGCGACGCGCCGCTGTTGGATAACACCGAGCTGCACATCGAAGAGAACGAGCGCGTCTGTCTGGTAGGGCGCAACGGCGCGGGCAAATCAACGCTGATGAAAATCATCAACCGCGAGCAGCCGCTGGACGATGGCCGTATCATTTATGAGCAGGATCTGGTTATCGCGCGTCTGCAACAGGACCCGCCACGTAATGTAAAAGGCTCGGTCTATGACTTCGTTGCCGAAGGCGTGAATGAACAGGCCGAATACCTGAAAGCCTATCATGCCATTTCACACCTGGTGATGAACGATCCCAGCGAGAAAAACCTGAACGAGATGGGAAGGCTGCAAAGCATTCTCGATCACCAGAACCTCTGGCAGCTGGAAACGCGTATTCAGGATGTGCTGAAACAAATTGGTCTGGACGGCGACGCGCCGCTCTCTTCGCTGTCCGGAGGCTGGCTGCGTAAAGCCGCGCTGGGCCGCGCGCTGGTCAGCAATCCCCGTGTACTGATGCTGGACGAGCCGACCAACCACCTGGATATCGAAACCATTGACTGGCTGGAAACCTTCCTGAAAACCTTCCAGGGCAGCATCATCTTTATCTCGCATGACCGTTCGTTTATTCGCAACATGGCGACGCGTATCGTCGACCTCGACCGCGGCAAGCTGGTTTCCTGGCCGGGTGACTACGATCAGTTCCTGTTGGGTAAAGAAGAAGCGCTGCGCGTGGAAGAGATGCAGAACGCCGAATTTGACCGCAAGCTGGCGCAGGAAGAAGTCTGGATCCGTCAGGGCATTAAGGCTCGTCGTACCCGTAACGAAGGACGCGTCCGCGCGCTGAAAGCTTTACGTAACGAACGCGCCGAGCGCCGGGAGGTGATGGGCAAAGCCAATATGCAGGTAGAAGAGGCGAGCCGCTCCGGCAAGATCGTTTTTGAACTGGAAAACGTCAGCTACGGCGTGGCGGGCAAACAGCTGGTGAAGGATTTCTCCCGGCAGGTACAGCGCGGCGACAAAATTGCCCTGATTGGCCCGAACGGCTGCGGCAAGTCTACGCTGCTGAAGCTGATGCTCGATCAGTTAAAACCGGACAGCGGCCGCGTGCATATCGGCACCAAGCTTGAAGTCGCCTATTTCGATCAGCACCGCACAGAGCTCGATCCCGATCGCACGGTGATGGATAACCTGGCGGAAGGCAAACAGGAAGTGATGGTCAACGGTAAGCCACGCCATGTGCTGGGCTATCTGCAGGACTTCCTGTTCCACCCGAAGCGGGCCATGACTCCGGTGCGTGCTTTATCGGGCGGGGAACGTAACCGCCTGCTGCTGGCGCGTCTGTTCCTGAAGCCCAGCAACCTGCTGATCCTCGATGAACCAACTAACGATCTGGATGTGGAAACGCTGGAGCTGTTGGAAGAGCTGATCGATGGCTACCAGGGAACGGTGCTGCTGGTCAGCCACGATCGTCAGTTTGTCGATAATACCGTTACCGAGTGCTGGATTTTTGAAGGTCAGGGCGAGATCGGTGCCTTTGTTGGCGGCTATCACGATGCCCAGCTGCAGCGTGCTGCCTATAAGCAAACCCGCAGCACAGCACAGAACGCGCCAGCTGCGCGTCAGGAAACCGCAAAAAGCGACGCGGCAAAGCGTCCCGCGGCGAAGATGAGCTATAACCTGCAGCGCGAGCTGGAGCAGATGCCGCAAAAAATGGAGCAGCTGGAAAACGAACTGGCCTCGCTGCAGGCGAAAGTGGCCGATGCCAGCTTCTTTAGTCAGCCGCATGACGTCACCCAGCCGATACTCGATGCGCTTGCCAGTACAGAACAGGCACTGGAAGCCGCATTCGAGCGCTGGGAACACCTGGAATCGCTGAAAAACTAAACCGAGGTAACCTATGTGTTCATCGCTCCAGGCCGATCAGTGGATGCTTTGCCCGCAGTGCGACCTGATGACACAGTTGCCGCCTCTCACGCCGGGCAGCAAAGCCAGCTGCCCGCGCTGTGATACCACGCTGGTAATGAAATGGGACGAGCCGCGCAAGCGGCCAACCGGCTATGCGCTGGCGGCACTGTTTATGCTGCTTCTGGCAAACCTGTTTCCGTTCGTCAATATGCATGTCGCCGGGATGAGCAGTGAAATTACGCTGATGCGTATCCCTCAGGTCATGGTTTCGGTTGATTACAGTAGCCTGGCAACGCTGTTCCTGCTGTTTGTGCAGGCCGTCCCCGCGCTCTGTATGATTATTATTTTGCTGTTGGTGAATTCAGTTAAGCTGCCCACGCCCCTGAAAAAGGTGATGGCACGCGTTCTGTTTCAAATTAAAACCTGGGGCATGGCGGAAATCTTTCTGGCTGGTGTGCTGGTCAGTTTTGTCAAACTGATGGCATACGGCGATATTGGCGTCGGGGCCAGTTTTATTCCCTGGTGCCTGTTCTGTCTGCTACAGCTGCGTGCTTTTCAATGCGTTGACCGCCGCTGGATGTGGCAACGTATTGCGCCTTTACCCGCATTGCCTAAGAAGCCGGTGCCTGCTATCAGCGGTCTTCAACAAAATCTACGCTCCTGTAGCTGCTGTACCGCGATCCTACCGGATGAGCAAACCTCTTGTTCACGCTGCGGTACGCACGGTTATGCGCGACGCAGGCACAGCCTGCAATGGACCATGGCGTTATTGCTGACTTCACTGCTTTTATATATTCCCGCTAACCTGATGCCTATCATGATCACTGAATCCCTGGGGAGCAAAACCACCTCTACCATTATGGCGGGCGTAGTGTTGCTGTGGGGGGAAGGGTCTTACCCGGTTGCGATGGTGATTTTCATCGCCAGTATCATGGTGCCGTCGCTGAAAATGCTGGCTATCGGCTGGCTCTGCTGGGATGCCAATGGCAAAAGCAAGCCGCACCAGGACAGCGAAAGGATGCATAAAATTTACGAAGTAGTGGAGTTCGTTGGCCGCTGGTCAATGATTGATGTTTTTGTAATAGCTGTGCTCTCTGCGCTGGTGCGCATGGGCCAGTTAATGAATATTTATCCCGCGACGGGGGCGTTGCTGTTTGCGCTGGTGGTGATCCTGACGATGTTTGCCGCCATAACGTTTGACCCACGTCTCACCTGGGATCGTGTCAGTACCCAAACTAAAGAGGAGCCAGGCATTGCAGGAAAATAATCATGGCGTGGCGACGGTTGATCGAATCAAACGTTGGTCACCAGTCTGGATCATTCCCATTGTTACCGTATTAATCGGTGCATGGATTCTTTTTTATCATTTCACCCATCAGGGGCCGCTGGTGACGCTGATCACCACGAATGCGGAAGGAATCGAAGGCGGAAAAACGGCGATCAAAAGCCGCAGTGTCGATGTCGGCACCGTGGAAAGCGCTGAACTGACCGACGATCTACTGCACGTCAAAATTACCGCCCGACTCAACACCGGGATGGAGAAATTACTGAAGAGCGACAGCGCCTTTTGGGTGGTTAAACCGACCATTGGCCGTGAAGGCGTTACCGGCCTCGGCACGCTGCTTTCCGGGTCTTATATTGAACTGCAACCGGGCAGTAAAGGCGAGCAGCCCGAAGAATATAAGCTGCTGGATGCACCGCCGCTGGCGCCGCCGGATGCCAAAGGCGTACGCATTACGCTGGACAGTGCGAAAGCGGGCCAGCTGAACCCTGGCGATCCCGTGCTGTTCCGGGGCTACCGGGTAGGCTCAGTAGAAACCAGCCAGTTTGATGCCGACAAACGCATGATGACCTATCAGCTGTTTGTCGCCGCGCCTTATGACCGCCTCGTGACCACCAACGTACGTTTCTGGAAGGACAGCGGCATCGCGGTAGATATGTCCGCTTCTGGCATGCGCGTTGAAATGGGCTCGCTAACAACGCTGTTTAGCGGTG
>NZ_DALZCD010000034.1:0-22325 GCF_031978025.1 Erwinia sp. | reverse complement strand
TTTGCACATAGATTTTTTCGCCTGATCGCGCGAGAAGGCCAAATCCAGACGGTTTAGCACGCCTTTTTCCTGCCAGTTCAGCAACTCATCGCGATAGATAAAATCGTGCTCAAGCCGCTGGTCACCGAAGAACAACCAGTTTTTGCCTTTGGCACCCGTCGCTTCGCGTTCCTGCAAAAAAGCCCGGAACGGGGCGATACCGGTGCCGGGCCCCACCATGATCAGCGGTGTATTGCCGTCCGCGGGAACGCGAAAGGCTTTGTTCGGCGAAATAAAGATCGACGGTTTTTCGCCACGTCCTACGCGTTCCGCCAGGTAAGTGGAACAGACGCCGCTGCGCGCGCGACCCGCGCTGTGATAGCGCACGGAAGCGATAGTCAGATGTACCTGGTTTGGATGCGCCTTCGAACTGGACGAAATCGAATAGGCGCGATGCTGCAACGGACGCAGCAGCGCGACAAACTCGGGAATGCCAATGGTGCGCGCCAGCTCCAGCTGCAGCAGATCCAGTGAATCTTTGCCCCACAGCCAGACGCCCATTGCGTCCTTATCGTCATGCTGCAACACGTGGCGCAGCTCCTGGTTGGTCGTGTTCTGGCCGACCCATTCAATCAGCTTGCGTGACGGTTCTGAAATTTCAAACTGGTAGGTCAGCAAATCACCCAGGCTTCGGTCGTAGCCGGATACCGGCGTATCGTAATCCGCCTTCAGCTGCGCCAGCAGCAGGTTGACCAGCGTCGGATCGTTAACCGGGATCACGCCGAGCGCGTCGCCCGCTTCATATTTCAGGCCACTCTCGGTGAGGTCGAACTCGTAGTGGCGAATATCTTTATCAGAGTCCGGGCCGGAAAGGCGTCGGTTGGTCACCAGTGCTGCAGCGTAAGGGTTCTGCTTATTACTGCCTGGAATGACCGGCGCTTCAGGACGATTTTCCAGCGCTTTACCGCTGCTGCCTGCGCTGGCGGCAAACTGCGGCATGGAGGCACTCAGCCACTGATGTGAGGGGTCTTCATAGTCGATATCGCAGTCAATACGATCGTAGAGACGTTTAGCGCCCAGCTGCTCCAGACGCATATCAATAAACTTACCGGCCTGACAGAAGCCGTCATAGCCGGTATCGCCGATAGCCAGCACGGCGAAATTCATCTGCTCCAGACGCGGCGCGGTGCTGGCGGAGATAGCCTGCCAGAACAGTTGCGCGTTATCCGGCATTTCGCCTTCGCCATAGGTAGAGGTAATCACCAGTACATGACGCATGGCGGCAAAAATCTCAATATCCACCTCGCCGAGCGCCTGCACTACCGGCACCAGACCGCTGTCGCGGGCGGCTTTCGCCGCGCTTTGCGCCAGCGCTTCCGCATTACCGGTTTGCGAACCAAACAGAATATGCAACTGCGTGGTGGTGGCCGCGCCGGTCCCGCTATCAGCCTGCGGGCGCTCTTCAAGCACCAGCAGACGTGAATGTAATCCGGCAAGAAACCCCGCCAGCCAGTATTTTTGCTCGCCGTTGAACGGCGCGTCTTCAGGAATGTAAGGAATTTTCATCTGTTTTCTTTACTCGATCCGTCATATAAACAGGAGCTGGTCATCAGGAGAGTTTCCCGACGGCAGCAGCAATCTCCGGCAGCGCAGCGCGGGCGAACAGCTCCTCAAAGTCCGGCAGTCCTCCCAGCACTTCGCGGTTGCGCGCATCCTGGTAGATAATCCAGCCATAGGTCGCCAGGCTGTCCATCGAGCGGATGTTACGCTGCGTCAGCGCCGCTTTGTAATCCGCCATGCGTTTTGCGGCAATCAAACACGCCAGCTCATCATCGCTGTAGTTTTCAATCGCCGAGCGGGCATGGCGCTGTAGCTTGCTGACCAGTGCAAAATCTTCCGTCATCAGCAGGTTGCGTACCGCTTTTTCTACGGCAGCGTTATTGACCGGGGTCCCTTTTGGCAGGCGCGAAAGCGCGAGCTGTTGCGCGAAGCTGAGCACGGTGTAGTTGTTCAGCAGCACAAACATTTCCGGCGTATCGGTCGCGCCGTAAGCGGGCACCGCACCGTTGGCGATTGCGGATTTGTTTCGCCAGGCAGCTTTAAATTTTGCCACCTGGTGGGCCGCCATCGCGGTCGACAATTCTTCCAGCAGATCCTTACGCGCTTTCGCCTTCAGGATTTCCTGGCCATCCTGATAAAGCAGCAGCGAGCGCGGCATAACGTAAACAAAGTGTTGGCACTCGCTTTCCCAGTGTGCCAGCAGCCAGGCCGCACGAGGTGAGCCGGTCGCCGCCAGGTGCCAGCGCAGCATGGTCAGTACCGCATCCTTATGGGTTCTGGCCATCTCATCATTATCGGCGAGGGAACCGAACAGCACGGAGTCGCCTGCCGCATGGCTCGCCAGCTTACGGTACGGATCGTATTGATAAGCGAAGCCGCCGCTCATGCCGTTGCCGAAACCGGTGCCGAAGGTGCCCAGGTTCAGCACCGCGCCGTTGGTCATATATTCGCAGCAGAAATCACCAACGCCCTCGACCACCGCCGTTGCGCCGGAATTGCGCACGGCGAAACGGTCACCCGCCTGACCCTGCACGAAAAGCCGACCGCCGGTTGCCCCAAACAGCGCGAAGTTGCCGATCAATACATTCCCTTCCGCATCCTGTGAGCCGCCACCCGGCGACATCACCGCAATTTCTCCGCCGCACTGGCCTTTGCCCACACCGTCATTACAGGTGCCACGGTGGCGTAGCTGCATCCCATCGTTGCAAAATACGCCATAGGACTGCCCGGCGGAGCCGGATGTCGCTATTTTCACCGTTTCCGGTGCCAGATAGTAGCGCCCGCGATCGTCTGCCAGCGCGGCAGGCATTGCCGCCAGCTCTGCTTTACTCAGCTTGTGGTTTAGCAGGCGTTCGATATCAATAGCCAGCTGGCCGCCCACGCTCTTATTGCGGTTGTTCAGGGTGATGTCGCCGCCCAGTTCAATGACGCTTTCTGTAGGCAGGGCACGTTCAACCTGTGTGATCCAGCCGTCATCCAGTTCATAATCTTTTTCCAGATAAACCGGCTGCATAATTTTGATTTCTGGCACCACGGTCAGCATCGCACGCAGGTCGAGTTTGCCGACTTCCAGCGGGTGATCCATCAGGTGCAGCAGGTCGGCACGGCCACGCGCTTCACGCAGCGAGCGCAGTCCCAGACGCGCCAGGATCTCACGCACTTCATGCGCGACGTTCATAAAATATTGCGCCAGCTGGCGAGGATCGCCGTCAAAGGCTTCAGCGTTGGTAGTCAGACCGGCCGGGCAC
This sequence comes from Erwinia sp., assembly GCF_031978025.1. NCBI lineage: Bacteria > Pseudomonadati > Pseudomonadota > Gammaproteobacteria > Enterobacterales > Erwiniaceae > Erwinia > Erwinia sp. The sequence goes on along the minus strand of NZ_DALZCD010000034.1, from coordinate 19,038 downwards.
TTCACGTTGCAGTTTTTCGCCATCACGCACTTCAGCATCATCAGGGCCGTGGTGCCGAATTCAAAGCTGTCGCTGCCCAGCAGCGCGGATTTCACTACGTCGCTGCCGGTTTGCTGCGCGCCGGAACTGCGCAGCAGCACTTTGTCGCGCAGGCCATTGGCACACAGTGCCTGATGCACCTCGGCAATACCGATTTCTGCTACGCGTCCGGTGTATTTCAGGCTGGTGACCGAAGCCGCGCCGGTGCCGCCGGTATTACCCGCCACGTTAATAACGTCTGCGCCTGCTTTCGCCACGCCCACGGCAATGGTGCCGATACCTTCAGACGACACCAGCTTAACGATGACGCGTACACGAGCCGCTTTACAGTCGTGGATCAGCTGCGCCAGATCCTCAATAGAATAGGTGTCATGGTGCGGCGGCGGTGAAACCAGCTCTACGCCAGGGGTACCGCCGCGCGCTGCCGCGATCTCTACCGTGACTTTAGCCGCAGGTAGCTGGCCGCCTTCGCCGGGCTTGGCGCCCTGACCGATTTTGATCTCCAGCTCTTCCAGCATCGGATCCGCCAGATAAGCGGCCCAGACGCCGAAACGACCGGAAGCCAGCTGCTTGATGCGGGAGGCGCGGATGGTACCGTGACGAGAGTAATGCTCGCCACCTTCGCCGCAGTTGCTCATGCCACCAACCATATTAGTGCCGTGCGCCACCGCCTCATGGGCTGGGGCAACCAGCGCGCCGTGGCTCATTGCGCCAGAGGCGAAAGTACGGGTGATTTCGCTGGCCGGCTGCACGTCTTTTAAAGAGAGCGAAGGCGAAGTGGTAAACATCCGTGACAGGTATTCTGCCGCTCTGCCGGAAGCAATAATATGCAGACCGTCCGCCGTCACTTCGCCGCTGGCAATCTCGTCGGCGAAACGGCCTTTCAAGGCGCCAAGCAGGGCGGAGAGGCGTTCTACCTCGGTTTTCAGCCCCTGGATGGTATCGGAAAGACGCAGGGTAAAGCGGCCTTCGCTGCCGTCAGTGGCTTCGCATAACAGGCCACGTACGGCAAAACCGTTGTTAATCAGCGAATAGCGGCCCAGCTTGCGGGAAAACTCCGCTTCGCTATCCACGTGGGTCAGATCGGCTGGGAACGTCAGGATATCGCGCAGCGCGGCCGGACGACGTTTACGCTCTCCCTGCATCTGGCTGGAAAACTCGCGGTAGTCCGGCGTGATGGAGAAACGGTCAATCGTCTCGTTGGGAATGCGTTCAAAGCTGCTATCAGCAAAAGACGCCGGCTTGATATTAAAGGCGTTATCCAACCTGGCCAGCGTCATCAGCCGAATAAATTCGTCTTCTTCACGCGGTTTATCGACAAAGCGTAGCGGCTGCTCCGTCATGTCAATAAACGTCCTTACCGCGATAGTGCCATAAGAGTGGCCCGCGCCTTCAGCACGCTCTTTAAACAGGCCCAGCAGCGGCACTTCTGATTCACCCTGAATCCTCAGGGCGCTCTGGTGCCAGTCTACGGCCATCTGCGCAATAGTAGCGAAGCCTGCGCCGCCGACAGGCGTTTTGATATTCGGGAAATATTTCTTCAGCACCCGGTCTTCCGTATCCAGGAAGTTAGGCTCAAAGAATTCTCCGCAGCTGTAGCTTTCAACCGTACAGAGGCCCACTTTGCCCATGGTTTTCATCAGCGCTTTTTCAGCAGCTTTGGCATAGCGTTTGAAAGCTTTGTTGCCTTCTTCACCTTCGCCGTATTTCTCTTCCGCACGCATCTGCACGCCGAGTGGATAAATAGCGGAAGCGCCAAAGCCCAACGCGGCGGCGATATGGTGTGAGGAGATGCTTTGTCCGCTCTCTACCACCAGCGACACATCCAGACGCAGACCTTCCTGCACCAGACGCTGATTAATAGCGGAAACGACCAGCAGCATTGGAATGGCGGCACGCTCGGTCGAAATATGGCGGTCGGTCAGTACCGCGATGCCGCCCTGTTCACGGGCGAAACCCACGACCTGTTGCGCCAGATCGTCGATAGCCTGCTCCAGCGCGGCGGCGTTATCGGCGCGGCTCTGCGCATCGCTGCCGATGACCGGAAGATAAAGCATGTCAAAACGGGCGTAAGGCGCCACGTCCTGCTCGCGAAGCTGTAACATATCCAGATGCGTAAGGATCGGCGTCGGCACGATAATCTGACGGCCTTTACTGCGGCCCAGATGTGGCTTGGCGCCCAGCGCGACGCGCAGCGTCATGCCATCCACTTCGCGAATGGAGTCCAGCGGCGGGTTAGTGACCTGGGCAAAACGCTGCGAGAAATAGTGCGCCATGCCGCCTTCATGATCGGAAAGCCCGTTGATGGCGTTGCCGTACCCCATGGCGGAAATTTTCTCCGCACCGGTCGCCAACATCGGATCCATCATGAACTTGAAGCTTTCCTGGTTGTAGTAGTAAGCCACAAAACGCTGATAGGTTTTCAGATCGCCGCCGTAGCGCAAAGGCGACCCCTGGATCTCTGCAGGAACCGTTGGGAGATCGCTCAGCGTAACGCGTGCCTGAGCCAGCAGCGTCCGGTAATCTTGTTCCGCCGCCAGTTTTTCCAACGCTTCAAGCGTGGTGTAGCTGCGCTTGATGCTGTGATCGTAATAGAGCATGCCGCCAGCCTCAATGCGGCCGCGACGCAGAACGCTCTCCGGTGGGAAGGCAATCTGGCCCGCTTCTGACATGGCGCCGATATACTCAGTGGTTTCCACCGAGCGCAGCGGACGCAGGCCCAGGCGGTCGAGACGGGCACCGATAACGTCTCCGTTGCCGAAAATCAATGCGGCCGGACCGTCATTTTTCTCTTCGTACAGCGAGAAGTACTCCAGCATTGCGCGCACTTCCGGCGACAGCGTATCGTCGTTTTCCCAGGCTGGCGGCATCATTGAAACCACAGCTTTGATCAAATCAAGATTATCTTCCATCAGGCGGCTGTGGATACTTTGATCCAGTCGCGAGCTGTCTGACTGCCCCTTCGGCCGCACGATTTTCTTGCCACGAGCCAGGGCGAGCGCGGCTTCGGCAATACGGTTTTTACGGTCGGTGTTCAGTTCACCATTGTGCGCCATCAGGCGGAATGGCTGAGCCATGGTGGTATGCGGATCGGTATTTGTCGAAAAGCGGGTATGGAAAAACAAGCCGCGTACCTGATGATCCGGATCGGTCAGATCTTTGAAGTAAGGGATCACTTCATTGGAGTTCAGGCGCGCTTTGAAAACCTGGGTGCGCGAAGAAAGAGAAAGCGGATAAAGCCCGCCGAATTCGCTTTCGGTAAAGGCGCGCGCTTCAATATCCAGCAGGGCACGATAGATGCGTTTTTCAAAAGCGTTCTGGTCTGCTGTGTCGGCGGGCGCGTTAAAAATCCACTGCACGATAGGCAGCTGGAACTGAATAGCTGCCGGGCGCAGGACGCTGGTATCCAGCGGCATATCGCGCTTGAGAACGATCTCCAGCCCGTACGCGGCCAGGGTTTCTTCCACCAGACTTTCGGCGTTGGCGCGTAAGGTGCTGTCTTTTGGTACGAAAAAGTTGCCGACGCCAAAGCGGCCAGTGTTCAGCGGTAACCCGGTGATTTTGCGGAAAAAGTGCAGTGAGATATCCACGTTAACACCGGCACCGTCGCCTACGCCTTCGGCCGACATGCCGCCGCGATGGGGCACGGTGCAGAGCGCGCTGTGTGCCATCTGAAGAATCTCATGGGTCTGCTCGCCGTCCTTACGGGTAATGAAACCGACGCCACAACTGTCGTTCTCTTTCGATGGGTCGTACAGACCATAGGGAAACGCTTTTGGATTGGACATGGCAGACCTCCTGACTTCTTTGACATTACCTACGTTATTTCAGGCACAGAATGCAATGGAGAAGACTCCGGCTCTGTATCGTTTTTTCCTGACTGCTTATAAGTGGGCGACTGTGCGCCGGGCATGTTTTCTTCAGACCGTGCTGAAGGAAGCTGCTCGTTATTTTCCGGGTCTCTGAGAGGAGAAAGCCTGGGGAGTCTTCTTGCTGCATAGATATGCCGAGACACTGGCCCGTCAGGAACGCTTCCAGCGAAATTCCAACTTATCGGGAAAGCGTACTCAGGTCAAATAGGGCGCTTAGGAAGGTTTTATCGCGATGTATGCTAATTAACCTTTTGATTATTAAGTTTTTGTAGCACTTTTTTCTGCATGAGGCCCGGGCATTTAAACCCCCTTAAGTGTGAACTGTCTCACTGTAGTGCAGGCTGCAAATCTCTGCACCATGCTGGTGCCCGGTGTATTAACAGCACAAAATGCCAGGAAAGAGATATTAATTATTGAAAGCGACTGTTTTTAAGCGTGATGCTTATTTGGATTAAACTGCCTGGCATCATTAGTAAAATTAATCAGCCCTTTTTTGATTTTATCTGCGGTTAATATGAATGGTTATTCATTACGTTTCAGGTAAAAGCGTGGCCGCAGGCGCTTGTCGCCATGACTTTCAAAAAGGAATAATGCACTTAAGGCAAAACGGCACAGGCGGAATGAACGTCACTTTTCGCGTACCGGTGGGGCAGCCTGAGGTATACCCTGTATCACGAATACAGAGGGATGCCGGTAACCCATCCCAGCGACCGCCGGGACAGCGGTCATCCTCCCTTATTGAAAACAGCGGCAAGGCTTGCCAGGCAGATCCTTTTCTCTGGCCAGCGCGCGACACGCAGAGGGGGGCCAGGGGAGTTATCTCTCCTCCATCCCGCTACGGCTACGTCAACCGTGCCTTTTCTTTCGGCCTGCACCGAAGCGGTGCAGCGAGTGCGGAAAGCCGCCATCTTTGTCTTTTAAGCTTTTGCGGTATGATTGACGATACCGCTCCTGAAGAGATCTTTTATGAAACAAATTCGTCTGTTAGCCCAGTACTACGTCGATTTAATGGTGAAGCTGGGCCTGGTGCGCTTTTCACTGCTGCTGGCCTCTGCGCTGGTGGTGCTGGCGATGATCGTGCAGATGGCGGTCACCATGGTGCTGCGCGGTCATGTAGAAAGCATTGATATGGTCCGCTCGGTCTTTTTTGGGCTGTTGATTACGCCGTGGGCCGTCTATTTTTTGTCGGTGGTAGTGGAACAGCTTGAAGAGTCGCGACAGCGTCTGGCACGCCTGGTCGATAAGCTGGAAGAGATGCGGCATCGCGATCTTGAGCTAAACCAGCAGATGAAAGAAAACATTACCCAGCTCAATCAGGAGATCGCCGATCGTATCAAGGCGGAAAAAGCACGCCTGCAGGTGATGGATAAGCTGACGGAAGAGATGGCAAGACGCGAGCAGGCGCAGATCGAGCTGGAGCAGCAATCTTCCTTTTTGCGCTCGTTCCTGGACGCCTCGCCCGATTTGGTGTTCTACCGCAACATTGACAAGCAGTTCTCCGGCTGCAATCGCGCGATGGAGCTGCTAACGGGCAAAAGCGAAAAACAGCTTATCGGGCTGACGCCGCACGATGTCTACGACCCTGATGCTGCAACAAAAGTACTGGAAACAGACGAAAAAGTATTCCGCCACAATGTTTCTCTGACCTATGAACAGTGGCTGCAATACCCTGACGGCCGCAAGGCCTGTTTTGAGATCCGTAAAGTGCCTTATTACGACCGCGTGGGCAACCGTAGCGGGCTGATGGGGTTTGGACGCGATATAACCGAGCGGAAACGCTATCAGGACGCTTTAGAGAACGCCAGTAGGGAAAAGACCACCTTTATCTCTACGATCAGCCACGAGCTTCGTACGCCGCTTAACGGCATCGTAGGGCTGAGCCGCATCCTGTTAGATACCGGGCTGAATCAGGAGCAGTTGAAATACCTGAAAACTATCCACGTCTCGGCTATCACGCTGGGCAATATTTTCAATGATGTGATTGAGATGGATAAAATCGAACGCCGTAAGGTGCAGCTGGATAATCAGCCAGTTGATTTTACGGAGTTCCTGGCGGATTTGGAGAACCTTTCCGGCCTGCTGGCCGAGCCAAAAGGGCTGAAATTCGTCCTGGATGCCCGTCCGCCGCTGCCGCAAAAAATTATCACTGACGGCACGCGGTTGCGTCAGATCTTGTGGAACCTGATCGGTAACGCGGTGAAATTCACCCATCAGGGCAGCATTATCGTACGAGTAGCCTATCAGGGCGAAGACTGCCTGCGCTTTGAGGTGGAGGACTCCGGTATGGGGATCCCGCAGGATGAGCAGGACAAAATCTTCGCAATGTATTATCAGGTGAAAGATCAACACGGCGGTAAACCAGCAACGGGCACCGGTATTGGTCTGGCAGTTTCGCGTCGTTTGGCACAGAGCATGGGCGGAGATATCAGCGTCAGTAGCGCACCGGGCCAGGGATCCTGTTTTACGCTGACTGTTAATGCACCGCGCGTCGTCACGCAGCATGAAGATGAGCAGCCCGCGGACGATATGCCGCTACCGGCACTGCATGTTCTGCTGGTTGAGGATATCGAACTGAACGTGGTGGTGGCGCGGTCGGTATTGGAGAAGCTGGGCAACAGCGTGGAAGTCGCCATGACGGGCGCGGAAGCACTGGCGATGTTCGAGCCCGAAGAATTCGATCTGGTGCTGTTGGATATCCAGTTGCCGGATATGACCGGCCTTGACGTGGCGAGGGAAATTCACCGCCGCTACGGCCATCAGCAGCTGCCACCGCTGGTGGCGTTAACCGCCAACGTGCTGAAAGATAAAAAAGAATATCTGGATGCGGGCATGGATGATGTGCTGAGTAAACCGTTGGCAGTTCCGGCGCTGACCGCCATTATCCAGAAATACTGGGATTACCAGGAGCAGGAGCAGGAAGACGAGCGGACAGAGTCAGCTAATCCTGACGCCCCGGTGCTGCTGGATATCACCATGCTGGAGCAGTATATCGAGCTGGTCGGGCCGCAGCTGATTATCCAGAGTCTGGAAATGTTTGAAAAGATGATGCCGGGCTACCTGGAAGTATTGGACCTGAACATGACCGCGCGCGATCAAAAAGGGATTGCGGAAGAAGGGCACAAAATCAAGGGTGCGGCAGGATCGGTAGGGCTGGTGCATTTGCAGCAGCTGGCGAAACAGATCCAAAGCCCTGAACTGCCGGCATGGTGGGACAATGTGCAGGAATGGATTGACGAACTGAAACACGAATGGCGTAACGACGTTGCGGTACTGCGGGAATGGGTAACAAAGGTCCAAAAAAAATGACCCCGACCGAGGCCGGGGTGCGCGAATACTGCGCCAACACCAGGGAAACTTGAGGCCTGCGCTGTTCTTAAAGTAAGAGTATCGAAGCACAGGCGCGGTATTGGATAAAACGCTCAGCCACTACCTTAGCAAAACTCACATCACATGTTACAAGATTCATTAAAATGTGTGATGTTGAGCCGCGTTTCCAGACAGAAAACATTAATTTGATGATACAGTCAAGCACGGAATGAATTTATTCGCGATCTTGGTTAAATAATAGGCAATTGTGCCAGTTTTTATGCGGTTTTGATTGACGTACTCCGGTAACCGGTTCCATTGATCGCTAGCAGTGATGCTAAAAGAATTTTAGCGCAGATGGCAAATATTTAACTCTATGTAAAACATGTTTTTTTTGTGAGATTGCTGTCTCCCTTTATAAACGGGGCGAGCCGGTGCAAACGGAAGGCGTAATGAAAGTAATTAACTATTAATAAAGATGATTTCGTCATTTTTTCTTCAATTAGCGGAACGATTTTCGACCATGAGGCGAAAAGGGTAAGCGGGGGTCACAAGCGCTCTGAAGGGCCTTTAAGATGAAATTAGCAAAAGCTAATTCACCGTATTTATAAGAATTGTGAATGAATGAGACCGGTTTCAGGCAGCCAATAGCCTTGATTATTTCTTGACCTTTACAGGTTCGTTTTCAGAATGGAACCGATTCCGAATGCGCGGAAGTGATTGAAGCAGTTACTACATTTAAAAAGTGCTTTTGGTAACGGGTAAATGCAAACGTTTACAGTAAGGCAAACTGACGACGCTTTGCTCACGCGTTTTATCTCAAATGAGCAGGTTCTTGTTACAGGGATTCATAAGATCATCACGGATAAATATTCATGAAACAACATAAAAAAACCCGCGGACAGCGGCTCAAAACCTGGGCATTACGCATAACGATCGGCCTGTTCGGGATCGCGATCGCCGGGATCCTGCTTTTCTCTTTTTTGCCTGTTCCTTTTTCTGCCGTGATGGCGGAAAGGCAAATCGGAGCCTGGCTGAAGGGCGATTTCAGCTACGTGGCGCATTCAGATTGGGTGGAGATGAAGGCGATCTCCCCCTGGATGCCGCTGGCGGTTATTGCCTCTGAGGACCAAAAATTTCCCGACCATTGGGGTTTTGACGTTCAGGCAATTCAGTCGGTGCTGGATGGCGAAGAGAGCCGTATGCGTGGGGCCTCTACGCTGTCACAGCAGACTGCGAAGAACGTTTTTTTATGGGATGGGCGCAGTTGGGTACGCAAGGGACTGGAGGCGGGCCTGACGGTCGCGCTCGAAACGGTCTGGACAAAACGTCGTATTTTAACCGTCTATCTGAATGTAGCGGAGTTCGGCGAGGGAGTATTTGGCGTGGAAGAGGCATCGCAGCGCTATTTTCATAAGCCTGCCAGTCATCTGACCATGGCGGAAGCGGCGTTGTTGGCGGCAGTACTGCCGAACCCCGTTCGCTTTCGCGTCGATGCGCCCTCGGCTTATGTCCGCCAGCGGCAACAGTGGATCTTACGGCAAATGCGGCAGCTGGGCGGAGAAGGCTTTCTGAACGCGCACAAGCTGCGCTGAGAGTGAGAAGGGGGTTGCCCTTCAGTATAAAGAAAGGAAAGCGCTCAGGCGCGCTCAGCGCGTCTGAGCCGGTAGTCAGTCCTCATCAAAGCCGGCGTTGAAAAGTTCGATCACCGCCGCCAGGGCTTTTTCTTCTTCCGGCCCGCTGGCTTCGATCTCAATCTGCCCACCTTTCGCCGAATCCAGCATCAGCAGTGCAATGACGCTGCTGGCTTCCGCTTCCGTGCCGCTTTCGTTGCGCAAAAGCACTTCGGCGTCAAAACTCTGCACCAGTTCAAACAGCTTCATCGCCGGCCGGGCATGCATGCCCAGCTTATTTTTAATTTCAACAACTTGCTTGACGGTCATGATTTACGCTTTTCCAGAGTTCGATGACGAGACTGCACGTTTTTGCCACGCGATCGGAAATAGTCAGCGAGCTGTTCGGCGATATAAACCGAACGGTGCTTACCACCGGTACAACCAATCGCCACGGTAAGATAGCTACGATTGTTAGTTTCCAGCATCGGCAGCCAAAGCTCAAGGTAGCTGCGCGTCTGATAGATAAAGTTGTGCACTTCAGTATGACGATCCAGAAAGGCAGCCACCGGACGATCCAGCCCTGTCATCGGACGCAGTTTTGGATCCCAGTGTGGATTAGGCAGAAAGCGAACGTCAAAAACGTAATCGGCGTCGATAGGGATACCGTGTTTGAACCCAAAGGATTCAAATACCATTGTCAGTTCGCGTTCTCGCTTACCTAACAGGCGCGTGCGCAGCATCTCCGCCAGTTCATGCACCGACATCTCTGAAGTATCGACAATCAGATCGGCGCGCGAGCGAAGCGGCTCCAGCAGATCGCTCTCCTCATCAATTGCGCTTTCCAGCGAAAGATTTTTACTGGAAAGCGGATGCAGGCGGCGGGTATCGCTGTAGCGTCGGATCAGCGTATTGCGATCGGCATCCAGAAACAGCAGCTGCGGTGAAAAGCTGTCGGGCAGGCCGGTCAACGCTTTTTCAAAGATTTCCGGCGACTCGGGCATATTGCGCACGTCAATACTGACGGCCGCCGAGATGTTACGATCCGCCAGTGACCTGGCCAGCTCCGGCAGCAGCACCACGGGAAGGTTATCCACGCAGTAGAAGCCCATATCCTCCAGCGCCCTCAGCGCGACGGACTTGCCGGAACCAGAACGCCCGCTGACGATCATCAGCACCATGACTTATTCTCCTGATTTGAAGCCTTTCCAAAGGGATAGGGATCTTCCCTGTCTGAACACGCCCGGACCGGGAGTCCGGCCCGATAAGGCTTAAGAGGCGGCCTGCGTATCCTCCGCCATGATCGCAAAAAGCTCTTCGTCGCTTTGCGCCGCGCGCAGGCGGCGGCAGACCGTTTTATCGGCCAGGCGTTTCGCAACCAGCGAGAGCGTATGCAAATGCGTTTTACACTGATCGGCAGGCACCAGCAGGGCGAAAAGTAAATCGACCGGTTGATTGTCAATGGCGTCAAAGGCGACCGGCTGATCGAGACGAATAAATACGCCCACCGCGCGCAGCGTGTCTTCCACCAGCTTGCCGTGCGGGATCGCAATGCCGTTACCTATACCGGTACTGCCCATACGTTCACGCGTCAGGATCGCTTCAAAGATCGTCTGATGCGGCAAATTAAGCTGTTTGGCTGCCAGCTCGCTGATAATTTCCAGTGCCCGCTTTTTGCTCTGGCAGTGAACGCCGTTGCGGGTACAGGAAAGGCTCAGGACCGAGCTTAGTTCCAGTGTCAGGTCATTATTCATCATAGGTTCACTTAGGTATTCATTTTCGCCTGGCAAAATGGCACTGCCTGACCACGGGTCAGACAGGCCATTTGTCGAATGCATAATATGCCCGTTGATTAGCGACCCGTCCTCTGCCAGCAGAAGACGAGCCTGATAATTTACACCACATTCTTAGCAGACAAGGGTGGCGGAAACGACTTCAAGGGAAATTAATGCTGTTTCAGCTTGTCTTTATGTTTATTTAGCTGGCGTGTCAGCTTGTCTATCAGGCCATCAACCGCCGCGTACATATCTTTTTCTTCCGAGGTGGCGTGCAACTCACCCCCGCTGACGTGTAGCGTCGCATCGGCTACCTGCGTCACCTTTTCCACCTTCAGAACAATATAAACCTGCCCGATACGGTCAGTGTACTGCTCCAGCTTGGCGAATTTAGCCGTAACGAATTCACGTAAAGGTTCGGTAATTTCAACATTCTGCCCGGTAATATTGAGTTGCATAAGCTCTTCCTTATCTGTTCGTTCAGACCAGCTGCTTGCGCTGGTTTGAGGGCGGGATGGATAAAGACTCTCGGTACTTCGCGACGGTACGGCGGGCCACCATGATCCCCTGATCGGAGAGGAGGGTGGTTAGCTTGCTGTCGCTAAGAGGCTTGGCGGGGTTTTCCGCCGAGATCAATTTCTTCACCAGTGCGCGAATAGCCGTGGAAGAGGCTTCGCCGCCGCCTTCGGTATTCACGTGACTGGAGAAAAAATATTTCAGTTCAAAAATACCGCGTGGGCGGTGCAGGTATTTTTGTGTGGTAACGCGTGAAATTGTCGATTCGTGCATCTCTACGGCGGAGGCGATATCCGCCAGCACCATAGGACGCATAAATTCCTCGCCCTGCTCGAAGAAAGCCTGCTGCTGGTCGACGATGCAGCGCGTCACTTTCAGCAGCGTATCGTTGCGGCTTTCCAGGCTTTTAATCAACCAGCGGGCTTCCTGCAGGTTACTGCGAATGAACTGGCTGTCGCTGTCGCTGCGCGAGCTGCCGCCCAGCGAGGCGTAATGCTGATTAATTTTCAGACGCGGCACGCTGTCGGCGTTCAGTTCAACCAGCCAGCGGGTGCCGATTTTACGGACCAGCACGTCCGGAATGACATATTCCGGTTCGCCGGTATTGATAGACTGACCGGGACGCGGATCGAGCGACTGAATCAGCTGCATAGCATTTTTCAGTACGTCCTCTTTCAGACGCGTGACGCGCATCAGGCTACGGAAGTCATGATTGGCCAGCAGATCCAGATGGTCGCTGACAATAAGCCTGGCCTCTTTCAGCCAGGGCGTCTCGTCTACAAACTGCGACAGCTGGACCAGCAGGCAGTCGCGCAGATCGCGGGCACAGACACCAATCGGATCGAACCGCTGTACGCGCTTCAGTACCGCCTCGACTTCTTCTGCCGACAACTCTTCGTTACCGATACTTTCCTGAATGTCCTGCAGGGACACGGTAAGATAACCGGTCGGATCCACGGCGTCGACAATAGCCGTGGCAATAGCGCGATCGGTATCGGTAAAAGGCGTTAACTCCACCTGCCACATCAGGTAATCCTGCAATGTCTGGGTCGTCTCGCCCTGATAAACAGGCAGCTCGTCGTCGTGATAGTCAGTGCCGGTACCGGACGGCGTGCCGGCGGTATAGATTTCGTCCCAGGTGGCATCAAGCGGCAGTTCTTCCGGCATATCTTTTTGTTCAAGCGCCTCGCGGGTATCCAGCGCCTCTTTTTCCTGATATTCGCGGCTGTCGACTTCTTCATGAAGGTCGGTTTGTTCAAGCAGCGGGTTGCTTTCCAGCGCCAGCTGAATTTCCTGCTGGAGTTCAAGCGTAGAGAGTTGCAGCAGACGTATTGCCTGCTGCAGTTGTGGCGTCATGGCAAGCTGTTGGCTAAGCCTGAGCTGCAAACCTTGCTTCATATTCAGGATACTTATTCCTTAAAAATCTTGACCGGTTTGAACACCTTATCAGAGTCTGAACTCTTCACCTAAATAGACGCGCTTAACTTGTTCATCCTGGAGGATTTGCTCAGGCGAACCGTGGGCAATCAGATGCCCCTGGCTGACGATATAGGCTCGTTCGCAAACGGCCAGCGTTTCACGGACGTTATGGTCGGTAATCAACACGCCCAGGCCGCTGTCGCGCAGGTGTTCAATAATCTTTTTAATATCGATAACCGAAATGGGATCGACACCGGCAAAAGGCTCATCCAGCAGAATAAATTTAGGATTTGCCGCCAGCGCACGGGCGATTTCCACGCGACGACGTTCCCCGCCGGAAAGCGCCTGACCCATGCTGTCGCGCAGGTGAGCAATATGAAATTCATCCATCAGCTCGTTGGCGCGGTCGGTGCGCTGCTCTGTTGTCAAATCATCACGGATTTGCAGCACCGCCATCAGGTTGTCGAACACGCTCAGCCGACGGAAAATAGAGGCTTCCTGAGGCAGATAGCCAATGCCGCGACGTGCACGTGCGTGCAGCGGAAGAATACTGATATCTTCATCGTCAATAACAATGCGGCCCGCGTCACGCGGCACAATGCCAACCACCATATAAAAAGTGGTGGTCTTACCGGCACCGTTAGGACCCAGCAGGCCTACGATTTCCCCGGATTTCACCTCCAGGCTGACATCTTCTACCACGCGCCGGCCTTTGTAGGCCTTCGCCAGGTTTTGCGCAATTAACGTTGCCATGGCTTAGTTACTCTTCCTGGTCGACGAGGTGCTCTTATCCTGCAGCTGCGAAGGCACCAGTACGGTCGTGACGCGTTTGCCGGTGTTGCCGTAAGCCTGCATCTTTTGCTCTTTTACCAGATAGGTAATGCGGTCACCTTTAACGTTGCTATCCAGCTGCTCCAGGTAGGCGCTGCCGGTCAGCTCGACGAAATCTTTTGCCAGCTCATAGTGCATTTTTTGCGCGTGGCCTTTTACGGGCTTGCCGCTGTCCTGCATCTGATAAAACGTCGCTGGATTGCCCCAGGCATCCACGATGGTTTTATTGCTGTCGCCATTGGGGCGCGTAACCACAACCTTGTCCGCGGTGATTTTAATCGAGCCCTGGGTCACGATGACGTTGCCGGTAAAGGTGGCTACGTTGCCCTGCATGTCCAGCGCCTGATTTTCGGAGTCGACGTTAACCGGCTTATCCGAGTCGCCCGTCAGGGCGAGAGCAGGCAGGCTGGCCGTCAGCAGCAGGCCGAGCGTCAAAAACTTAAGGTTGGTTCGCATTCTGAATTTCATAGGAGGTTTTGACCTTTTCAATCAACTCGGCGGTTTTCTTCCGTAAATTGCCACGCATCTTCATGCCGGTAGAGCTGAAGCTGTTGCCGTACAAGCTTACCTTATCTTCTGAGGTAACGTCCTGCGTGACAAGGTTCACTACGGCGTTATCGGTTTTAATTCGTTGTAGCTGGGCGTCCTGCGTCAGGCTGTTGACCTCGACGTGACCGTAAAGATAAAGCATACGGTCATCGGTGAGCTTGGCCTTATCGGCCCGTACCGACCAGGTCGGCACTTTATTTTCGTCATAGGTAGTCATTATCGGATTATCGAACCAGCTTATCGCCTCCGCCGAAAAGTAGGTCACTTTATCGGATACCAACTTATAGCTCAGCCCACCTTCCGGGTTATAAACCACCGTGCGGGACGACTGGCTGGTGTAGGTCGGCTCCAGCGCATTGCTGGCCGCGGGCGCGGGCTTATTCGTATCGGTGAGGTTCCAGCCGATCAGCACAATCGCTACCAGCGCCAGCAGGAGCGTAATCCAACGCCTTGTTTTACTCATACAGACTGCCCTTTGGCCTTATCAAACTTATCCTGTGCGATTAAAATCAGATCGCAAATTTCACGTACAGCACCGCGTCCGCCTGCAATACGGGTAACGTAATCGGCACGGGGAAGCAGCACGGGATGCGCATCGGCTACGGTGACGCTCAAACCGACTTCCGCCATGACCGGCCAGTCAATCAGGTCATCGCCAATATAGGCAACCTGCTCTGGCCTGAGCGACAGTTTATCCAGGAGTTCACGGAAGGCCAAAAGCTTATCCGACTGGCCCTGGTAAAGATGTGTAATGCCCAGCGTGGCGCAGCGATCTTCCAGCAGTTTCGCCTTGCGACCGGTGATAATAGCGACTTCCACGTCCGAGGTCAGTAGGCAGCGAATGCCATAGCCGTCCCGCACGTTAAACGCTTTTAGCTCCTCACCGTTATTACCCTGATAGATAATGCCGTCAGACATCACGCCATCCACATCGCAAATCAACAGCTTAATGTTGCGTGCGCGTGCCATCACGGCCTCACTCACGTCGCCATAACAGGTACTTATCCAGCTTGCGCCAGCCATTTTTTTTATTCCTTGTTAAACCACGCCGGCACGCAGCATGTCATGCATATGCACTACGCCAAGCAGCTGATCGCCGTCGGCTACCATCAAAACGGTGACGTTACGGTTTTGCATCAGATTCAGGGCATCCACCGCCAACGTATGGGGCCTTACGCGAATGCCGCCCGTCGTCATTACGCTGGCAATACTGGCACGCTGAATATCGATGCCCATATCAAAGACGCGCCGCAGATCGCCATCGGTGAAAACCCCTTCGATCTTCATCAAATCGTCACAGATTACTGTCATACCTAAATTTTTACGGGTGATTTCCAGCAGGGCGTCACGCAGCGAAGCGTCACGACTGACGTGAGGAATTTCATCGCCGCTGTGCATGATATCGTCAACGGTCAGCAGCAGCTTGCGGCCCAGCGTGCCGCCGGGGTGGGAGAGGGCAAAGTCCTCAGCCGTAAAGCCGCGCGCTTTCAGCAGCGCTACCGCCAGCGCATCGCCCATGACCAGCGTCGCCGTGGTGCTGCTGGTGGGCGCCAGGCCCAGTGGGCAAGCTTCCCGCGGTACTTTAACACAGAGATGGATATCCGCCGCGCGGCCCATCGCGCTGTCGGGGCGGCTGGTCATACAGATAAGCGACACGCGCAGCCGCTTCAGCACCGGGATGAGCGCAAGGATCTCAGAGGATTCGCCGGAGTTGGAAATGGCGATAACGATATCGCCCGAGCTAACCATACCGAGATCGCCATGGCTGGCTTCCGCCGGGTGCACAAAAAACGCCGGCGTACCGGTACTGGCAAAAGTAGCGGCTATCTTTTTGCCGATATGACCCGATTTCCCCATGCCCATGACCACGACTTTGCCGTGGCAGTTGTAAATCTGCTTACAGGCTTTGGTAAAGTCTTCGTTAATGTACCGATCGAGTTGTTCCAGCCCCTGGCGTTCAATCGCCAGAACATCTTTTCCCGCCTGCTGAAAATCAAAGTCGGGCCGTAGCGTAGGTGACATAAGTTCTAATCCTTTTACCAGAAGGTGGCTGAAGGAAGCCAGTAAAGTAGCGCGACCCAGGCGATGAAACCGGTCAGCAGCAGCGCACCCGCTACTCTGCCGATACAACGGTTACGCCGCAGGCAGATCAGCGTAAACAGCGCGCTGACGCCCAGCATTATCCAATAATCGCGGGCAAAAGCGTGCATATCCACCGCGTCCGGATGCAGCAGCGCCGGCACACCCAACACAATGGCAATATTGTAGATGTTGGAACCAATCAGATTGCCGATAGCAATATCATCTTCACCTTTCAGCGCACCGGCAATGACCGTGGCCAGCTCCGGCAGGCTGGTGCCAACAGCAATAACCGTCAGGCCGATCACCAGCTGGCTGACACCAAAAAAATTCGCGATAACCGTTGCGTTGTCGATAACCATACGGGTCGACATTGGCAAAATGATCAGTGCCACGCCCAGCCAGAGAAAAGCCACCGTGTTGCCTGTATCGTCACGCGGCAATTCGGCGAGCTGTTCGCGCGTTAGCGAATCGGTATCACCGCGCTCGGCTTTACGGGCAATGTTGATAATAAACAACAGATAGCCTGCCGCAAAGGCAATCAGGATCAGGCCGTCGTTGCGGCTCAGCATATTATCAAACAGGAGCAAGCCACTGATGAGCGTAATCAGCAGCATGAGCGGCAACTCGCGCGCCAGCAGCCTGGAGTGCAGTCTTAAGGGATGCAGTAGCGCCGCGCCGCCAAGGATCAGCAAAATATTGGTGATGTTGGAACCGACCGCGGTTCCGACGGCTAAGTCCATCTGACCATGCAGCGAAGCTGAAAAAGAGACGATCAGTTCAGGCAATGAGGTGCCTATGCTGACAACGGTCATGCCGATAATCAGCGGGGGAACGCCAATCGCGCGGCACAAAATGGCCGCGCTGAACACCAGACGATCTGCACCATATACCAGCAGGACCAGGCCGATAATCAATAGTGCGGTAGCTACAAGCATGAAATGTCCTTTGATCGGGTATAATCGTCGGCTTGCCTTGCACGACGAGTAAAACGGGCCGGGCGGCCTGAAGAATGCGCTGATTTTGACGGTCTGAAGGCAAAAAGTAAAACTTATGCCAACTTTCGCTACGTCGGACAGTTAAGTTTCTGTAAAAGTGTCCAGTTCCGGTGGTTATACGTTACCATCGGTAGGGGATGAAATGCCTGGAAAAGAGGATAAGAGGTCACAATGAGCCAGACGGAGACGAATTTGGTGGACGTCCGGGGCGTCAGCTTCGCTCGCGGCGATCGCCCGGTTTTCGATAACATCTCGCTTACGGTGCCGAAAGGGAAAGTCACAGCCATTATGGGCCCTTCAGGCATTGGTAAAACCACGCTGCTGCGTCTGATCGGCGGCCAGCTGCGTCCCGACGCCGGTGAAATCTGGTTTAACGGGGAAAATATACCCGCGCTTTCACGCTCGCGGCTCTATGAAGCGCGTAAAAAAATGAGCATGTTATTTCAGTCCGGCGCGCTGTTCACTGACCTGACGGTCTTTGACAATGTTGCCTGGCCGCTGCGTGAACATACGCAGCTGCCGCCCGCGCTGCTGCACAGTACGGTGATGATGAAGCTGGAAGCTGTCGGCCTGCGTGGCGCGGCCCAGCTAAAACCTTCCGAGCTATCCGGCGGTATGGCGCGGCGCGCGGCGCTTGCCAGAGCTATCGCGCTGGAGCCCGATCTGATTATGTTCGATGAACCTTTCGTCGGGCAGGATCCCATCACCATGGGCGTGCTGGTCAAGCTGATCGACGAACTGAATCACTCGCTGGGCATGACCTGCATCGTGGTTTCGCACGACGTGCCGGAAGTGCTGAGTATTGCGGACTACGCCTATATTATTGCCGGACAGAAAGTTATCGCTCAGGGAACGGCCAGTGCGCTGCATGAAAATGAAGACGCCCGGGTCCGTCAGTTTATTGACGGTATCGCCGATGGCCCGGTCCCTTTTCGTTTTCCCGCAGGAGACTATCTGCAGGATTTAACCGGCTCAGGGAGTTAATCTGATGTTACTACGAGCACTGGCGTCCGTTGGGCGTCAGGGGATCAATACTTGCGCCTCGTTTGGCCGTGCCGGGCTGATGCTTTTCCACGCGCTGATAGGCGTTCCCCGCTTTCGCAAACATGCACCGCTGGTGATCAAGCAGCTTTACAGCATTGGCGTGCTGTCACTGCTGATTATCGTGGTTTCCGGCCTGTTCATCGGCATGGTGCTTGGGTTACAGGGGTATCTGGTCCTGAACACCTACGGTGCTGACAGCAGTCTGGGGATGCTGGTAGCGCTGTCGCTGCTGCGTGAGCTGGGGCCGGTTGTCACGGCGCTGCTGTTTGCGGGCAGGGCAGGCTCGGCGCTCACGGCAGAAATCGGCCTGATGAAGGCGACAGAACAGCTCTCCAGCATGGAGATGATGGCGGTCGATCCGCTGCGCAGAATTATTTCTCCTCGCTTCTGGGCCGGTTTTATCAGCATGCCGCTGCTGACCCTGATCTTTGTCGCGGTAGGCGTTCTGGGCGGCGCTATCGTGGGCGTGAGCTGGAAAGGCATCGACGGCGGTTTTTTCTGGTCAGCGATGCAAAACGCGGTGGATGTCCGTACCGATATCGTTAACTGCGTGATCAAAAGCGCCGTTTTTGCTTTTACCGTCACCTGGATTGCCCTGTTTAACGGCTACGACGCCGTGCCGACTTCTGAAGGCATTAGCCGGGCGACGACGCGTACTGTAGTACATGCTTCTCTGGCTGTGCTCGGTTTGGATTTTGTGCTGACAGCACTGATGTTTGGGAACTGATTCGATGCAAACGAAAAAAAGCGAAATTTGGGTAGGGGTCTTTTTACTGCTGGCGCTTTGCGCGGCGCTGTTTCTCTGCCTGCGCGTGGCAGATTTGAAATCTTTGGGCAGTGAACCCACCTGGCGACTCTATGCCACCTTCGACAATATCGGTGGCCTGAAAAGCGGTTCTCCGGTGAAAATCGGCGGCGTAGTGGTCGGTCGGGTAACGGATATCGGTCTGGATGAAAAAACCTATCTGCCACGCGTCTCAATGGATATCGAAGAAAA
>NZ_DALZCD010000033.1:7878-22501 GCF_031978025.1 Erwinia sp. | reverse complement strand
CAGACCAGTTGAAACAGCGGGAAGATAAAATAGCTCGTCCTTCCTTCACGCCCTTGATAGTTAAACGTGCGCAGCAGACAGCTTTTGATAATCTGCAGTAGCCTGTTCATATCTGTTTCCCTTTCGATCACAGCAAAAGTAGCCAGCGTGACTGCGCATCCGCCAGCCCTTTCTGGTTCATAACTTCAGATAAGCGCGAATGCCGTCCAGGAACATCTGAGTGGCCAACATAATCAGGATCAGGCCCATCAGGCGCTCCAGCGCGTTGACGCCTTTCTCACCCAATAGCCGTAAAAACAGGCCGGAAAAAAGCAGGATGGCGACCGTGGCGCCCCAGGCAATCAGCAGCGAACCCGCCAGATAACCAATGTGATGGGGATACTGATGCGACAGCAGCATTAGCGTTGCCAGCAGCGACGGGCCAGCCACCAGTGGAATAGCCAGCGGCACCAGAAATGGCTCTTCGCCAGCAGATAAACCGGTGCTGTTGCTCTCGTGTGAAGGGAAAATCATTTTGATAGCGATCAGAAACAGAATGATCCCGCCGGAAATCGATACGGTCTCCGTCCGCAGGTTCAGGAAAGCGAGAATTTTTTCTCCGGCAAAGAGAAACAGCAGCATGATCGCCAGAGCAATCAGCATTTCCCTGATAAGCACCGCCCGACGACGTTTCGGCTCCAGATGCTTTAAAACCGACATAAAAATCGGCAAATTGCCCAGCGGATCCATAATAAGTAGCAATAATATGGTAACCGAAATCATATCTGTCATGGGTTTCTTCTCCTTTCCACTGGGGCTGGTCTTCCGTTATAAGCTGTTCTGCTAAAAAAGCCGCGCTAATCGAATTAATTCACTTGCCACTTTTTCTGCATTTTGTAAGGTGATAGCCATCTTTCTTTCTTATCACTTACTCTAACAGGTCAGGCGTTTTTGTCGCAGACAGTTTGTTTTTCGCCAGCGGGCGGCCAGACAGCATATCCGGCGGTTCGCAGACGGGCAAACCAGCCTGAAACAGGTGCAATATGAAATCAGTAGGCTTAATTGGTTGGCGCGGCATGGTCGGTTCCGTGCTGATGCAGCGGATGACGGAAGAGCGCGACTTTGACGTCATTCGCCCGGTATTTTTTTCCACTTCTCAGCACGGTCAGGCCGCGCCGCAGTTTGGCGGCCAGTCTCCGGGCCTGCTGCAGAACGCGTATGACCTGGACGCACTGAAGGCGCTCGATATTATTATTACCTGCCAGGGTGGCGACTACACCACCGAAATCTATCCAAAGCTGCGCGCGGCAGGCTGGCAGGGCTACTGGATTGACGCGGCCTCCACGCTGCGTATGCAGGATGATGCGCTGATTATCCTCGATCCGGTTAACCACCATGTGATCCGTCAGGGCCTGGATAAAGGCATCAAAACCTTTGCGGGTGGCAACTGCACGGTCAGCCTGATGCTGATGTCGCTGGGCGGCCTGTTTGCGCAAGATCTGGTGGAGTGGGCCTCAGTCGCGACCTATCAGGCCGCTTCCGGTGGCGGCGCGCGACATATGCGCGAGCTGTTGGCGCAGATGGGCATGTTGCATGACGGCGTGGCAAAAGAATTGCAAAACCCGGCCTCCGCCATTTTGGACATCGAACGTAAAGTCACCGAGATGAGCCGCAGCGGCGTGTTGCCAACCGATAACTTCGGCGTACCGCTGGCAGGCAGCCTGATCCCGTGGATTGATAAACAGCTGGAAAACGGCCAGAGCCGCGAAGAGTGGAAAGGCCAGGCGGAAACCAATAAGATCCTGCAACCGGCGCGCACCATTCCGGTTGACGGCCTGTGCGTGCGCGTTGGCGCCCTGCGCTGCCACAGCCAGGCGTTTACGTTGAAGCTGAAAAAGGATGTGCCGCTGAAGGAAATCGAACAGCTGCTGGCCGCCCATAACGAGTGGGCTACCGTCGTGCCGAACGATCGTGAGCTGACCATGCGCGAACTGACCCCGGCAGCGGTAACCGGCACGCTGAAAACGCCAGTTGGCCGTCTGCGCAAGCTGAATATGGGGCCGGAGTATCTCTCTGCCTTTACCGTCGGCGACCAGCTGCTGTGGGGCGCTGCCGAGCCGCTGCGCCGTATGCTGCGACTGCTGGTGGACTAACCGTACCTCGCCCTGCCGGATCGGCAGGGCGCTTTCCTTAAACGGCCTTCCTTTCACTTAAGCCGCCAGAACGAGCGCGATTTTTCTGCCTGTTTTTAATTTCTCTATCCTTCCCAATTGTAACGATAACAACGTGCTGTTTAAATTTTCGCCAGTAGCCATGTCAGCGGCCTGTGTGAAAACGGTTAACCGCCCGACTTCTCTGCATTTGTTTCGACAGGGCAATTTTATCGTGCCGGGCGCTGCGCTTTTCCGTTCCGCTTACTAATCTGTGAAAGTTTGATCTAAAAGAAATATTTTTCTTCTTTCGGTACTGGCTTTATTGGCGCCCTGGCTATGCTTAGCTGTATCGCCCGATTGCAGGATGCCTGGCATTGTCTGCCGCGTCCGATCGCGTTTTGAGTATTTCAACAGAAGTTGTCGCACGCTGCGGCGGTTTTTTACAGGATGTCAGGCCGTACCCGCCAGCGTGCTTTTGGCTCAATGAAGAGCAGTGCATTCATTTTTTTCTAAAAAAGGATCGCCTGCCATACATTACAGGTACAGTCATGTCAGAGCTTACGGATCGCCGCCTAATTAACGATTTAATTTCCGGCCATTATGCTGACCCGTTTTCATTACTCGGTATGCACCAAACCCCAAAGGGGTTGACGGTGCGCGCCCTGCTGCCGGACGCCACCGAGGTTTGGGTCATTGAAACCAATACCGGCCGGAAATGCGCCCAGCTGGAATGTATTGATTCACGCGGTTTTTTCGAAGGCGTGATCCCGCGTCGTAAAAATATGTTCCGCTATCAGCTGGCCGTCACCTGGCATGGTCAGCAAAACCTGGTGGATGATGCGTATCGCTTTGGACCGCTGCTGAAAGAGCTGGACAGCTGGCTGTTGGCAGAAGGGACCCACTTACGTCCCTATGAGTCGATGGGCGCGCATTCAGACGTGATTGACGGCGTGATCGGTACGCGCTTTTCCGTCTGGGCACCCAACGCCCGTCGCGTCTCCGTAGTCGGTGATTTCAACTTCTGGGATGGCCGTCGTCACCCTATGCGGCTGCGTCAGGAAAGCGGCGTCTGGGAGCTTTTTGTGCCCGGCGCGGTACAGGGTCAGCTTTATAAATATGAAATTATTGATAAACACGGACAGCTGCGGCTGAAATCCGACCCTTACGCTTTTGAAGCGCAGATGCGGCCAGACAGCGCCTCTATGATTTGCGGCATTCCGCCGAAAACAACGCTGTCGGAAGCGCGCCAGCGGGCCAACGATTTTGATGCACCTATCTCTATTTATGAGGTACATCTGGGGTCGTGGCGTCGCCATACGGATAACAACTACTGGCTGAGCTACAAAGAGCTGGCCGAGCAGTTGGTGCCCTATGCCAAAGAGATGGGCTTTACTCACCTTGAGCTGATGCCCATTAACGAACACCCGTTTGACGGCAGCTGGGGCTATCAGCCTACCGGTATGTACGCGCCAACGCGCCGTTTCGGTACGCGCGACGAGTTCCGTAATTTTATTGCTGTCGCCCATCAGGCCGGCCTGAACGTGCTGCTGGACTGGGTACCGGGACATTTCCCTTCCGATGACTTTGGCCTCGCTAAATTTGACGGCACCGAGCTGTATGAGCACGGCGATCCGCGCGAAGGCTTTCATCAGGACTGGAACACGCTGATTTATAACTTTGGTCGTCGTGAGGTCAGCAACTACCTGACGGGCAACGCGCTCTACTGGATTGAACGCTTTGGTATCGACGGTCTGCGTGTGGATGCTGTGGCTTCCATGATCTACCGCGACTACAGCCGTGCGGAAGGGGAATGGGTACCTAACCACTTTGGCGGCCGGGAAAATCTGGAGGCCATCGCTTTCCTGCGCTACACCAACCGCACGCTGGGCAATGCCGCGCCCGGCACCGTGACCGTGGCGGAAGAGTCGACCGACTTCCCGGGCGTTACGCGTCCGTCGGAAACCGGCGGCCTGGGCTTCTGGTACAAATGGAACCTGGGCTGGATGCATGACACCCTGGATTACATGCAGGTAGATCCGCTTTACCGTAAGCATCACCACAACAATCTGACTTTCGGCATGTTTTACAACTCCACCGAGAATTTCGTGCTGCCGCTTTCGCACGATGAAGTGGTGCACGGTAAGCGTTCTATCCTGGATCGCATGCCTGGTGATGTCTGGCAAAAGTTCGCTAACCTGCGCGCCTACTATGGCTGGATGTACGGCTTCCCCGGCAAAAAATTGCTGTTCATGGGCAATGAGTTCGCGCAGGGGAAAGAGTGGAACCACGATATTAGTCTGGACTGGCATCTGCTGGAAGGCGAAGACAACTGGCACAACGGCGTCCAGCGTCTGGTGCGCGATCTGAACCATACTTATCGCGAGCATCCTGCGCTTTACCAGCTGGATTTCGACCAGATGGGCTTTGAATGGCTGGTCGTGGACGATTTTGATAATTCGGTCTTTGTCTTTGTCCGTCGCGATCGTGAAGGCAATGAGCTGATCGTTGCCAGTAACTTTACGCCAGTGCCGCGCCATGATTACCGTTTCGGCGTGACCCAGTCGGGCAGCTGGCAGGAAGTGCTGAACACGGATTCCACGCGTTATCACGGCAGCAACGTCGGTAATCCGGGAGCGATCGGCACCGAAGCGATTCCGAGCCACAATCGTGAACACTCAATCAGCATGACTTTGCCACCGCTTTCCACGGTCTGGCTGGTCAGGGAGGCGCCATGAGTCAACTGCAGCCCGGTAAATCCACGCCGACAGGCGCAAACTACGACGGCAAGGGCGTAAACTTTACGCTGTTTTCACAACATGCTGAACGGGTGGAGCTTTGCCTGTTCGACGAGCAAGGCGTTGAAACGCGGATGGATCTGCCCGCCCGTACCGGTGATATCTGGCACGGCTATTTGCCCGCCGTCAAACCGGGCCAGCTCTATGGCTATCGCGTTCATGGGCCATGGCAGCCCGAAGCCGGCCATCGCTTCAATCCGCACAAGCTGCTGATCGATCCCTGCGCGCGTGAAGTGATCGGAGAAGTCCCTGACGATCCTCGTTTTCAGTGCGGCCCACAAGTCCTGGATACGAAAGATAGCGCGGCAGTCGCGCCGCGCAGCGTGGTGGTAGCAGATGATTTTGACTGGGAAAACGATCAATCACCTCGCGTTCCCTGGGGTTCCACCGTTATTTACGAGGCCCACGTACGCGGGCTGACTAAACGCCATCCCGGCATCCCGAAAGAAATCCAGGGCACTTATGCCGCGCTGGGCCATCCGGTGATGATCAGCTATTTCAAGCGGCTGGGCATTACCACCCTGGAACTGCTACCGGTCGCGTTTTTCGCCCATGAGCCTCGTCTGCTGCGGCTTGGGCTGACCAACTATTGGGGCTATAACCCGCTGGCCCCCTATGCGCTGGATGCCCGCTACGCTTCCGGGGTGAATGGCGTTCACCCACGTGACGAATTCCAGCAGGCGGTGAAAGCGCTGCACGCAGCGGGTATTGAAGTGGTGTTGGATGTGGTCTTTAACCACACGGCCGAGCTGGATGAGACCGGGCCAATGCTGTCGAAACGCGGCGTGGATAACCG
Organism: Erwinia sp.; assembly: GCF_031978025.1. Taxonomy (NCBI): domain Bacteria; kingdom Pseudomonadati; phylum Pseudomonadota; class Gammaproteobacteria; order Enterobacterales; family Erwiniaceae; genus Erwinia; species Erwinia sp. Next base: position 16,778 of record NZ_DALZCD010000033.1, on the reverse strand, counting down.
AAGCTTTTACTGGCTGGACGAGCAAGGCAACTACGAAAACTGGACCGGCTGTGGCAACACGCTCAACATCAGCCATCCTAACGTGCTGGAGTGGACGCTGGAGTGCCTGCGGTACTGGGTCGAGGTTTGCCACGTCGATGGCTTCCGCTTTGACCTGGCAACGGTGCTGGGTCGCACGCCCGAATACCATCCACACGCCTCTATTTTCGAAGCGATACAGGAAGATCCGCTGCTCTCCCAGTGCAAATTGATTGCGGAACCCTGGGATATCGGCCCGGACGGCTATCAGGTGGGCAACTTTCCGCCGCCGTTTGCTGAATGGAATGACCAATATCGCGACACCATGCGGCGTTTCTGGCTGCACGGTGACGTTAATAATGCAGCATTCGCCGCACGTTTTGCCGGCTCCAGCGATATCTTTAATCATGAAGGGCGACTGCCTTCGGCCTCGATCAACCTGATCACCGCGCACGACGGCTTTACCCTGACCGACCTGGTCTGCTTCAACGAAAAACATAATGAGGCCAACGGCGAAGATAATCGCGATGGCCATAACGGCAATCACAGTTACAACCACGGCGTTGAGGGACTGAATGCGCCGCTACTGGTGGCCGAGCATCGTCGGCGCAGCGTACACGGTTTATTGACCACGCTGCTGCTCTCGCAGGGCACACCAATGCTGCTGGCCGGCGACGAGCACGGTCATACTCAGCATGGCAATAACAACGCTTACTGTCAGGATAACGAGCTGACCTGGCTCGACTGGGAAAACAACAACAGCGGACTGTTCACTTTTACTGCTGCTTTGATCCACCTGCGCAAACGTATTCCTGCACTTCAGGCCGATCGCTGGTGGCAGATTGACGACGGCAACGTGGAATGGCTGGGGCCGGATGGCAAGCCGATGTCCGCCAATGACTGGCACCACGGCGAACGCAGGATGCAGATCCGGCTGTCGCAGCATTGGCTGATTGTGATGAACGCTTCCGAAGAAGTGTGCGACATCACGCTGCCGCCAGGGCGCTGGCATGCCATTCCGCCCTTCGCCGGGGATGACAACCCCATTCTGTTAACTGTCTGGCATGGAGCCGCACACGGCGTGTGTGTGTTCCAGGAACAACCATAACAGGAGTCAGGCATGGCCACTTTAGATAAGAACGACTCTCTGATGTTGGCAAGACAATTGCCGTCGCAAACTGTAGCCCTGATCCTGGCGGGGGGACGTGGCACGCGCCTGAAAGACCTTACCGCCAATCGCGCCAAGCCTGCCGTCCATTTCGGCGGTAAGTTCCGCATTATCGATTTTGCTTTGTCAAACTGCCTGAACTCCGGGATCCGACGGATCGCCGTGATCACGCAATATCAGTCGCATACGCTGGTGCAGCACATTCAGCGAGGCTGGTCGCTTTTCAATGAGGAGATGAACGAGTTCGTCGATTTGCTGCCTGCTCAGCAGCGTCAGACTACCGAACACTGGTATCGCGGGACGGCGGATGCCGTGACGCAAAACCTGGATATTATTCGGCGTTATCAGGCGAAATATATCGTGATTCTGGCGGGCGACCATATCTATAAAATGGACTACTCGCGCATGCTGCTCGATCACGTAGAGAACGGCGCAAAATGTACCATTGCCTGCCTGCCAGTACCGATTGAAGAAGCCAGCGCTTTCGGCGTGATGGCGGTCAACGATCAGAACAAAGTAGTCGATTTCCTGGAAAAACCGGCCAACCCGCCATCGATGCCGGGTAACGACACGCTGGCGCTGGCGAGCATGGGCATCTATACCTTTAACGCTGACTATCTTTATCAGCTGTTAGAAGACGATCTGAAGATCCCGGAATCGAATCATGACTTCGGCAAGGATATTCTGCCGAAAATTGTGGCGACCGGTGAAGCCCTGGCGCATTCGTTCAGCATTTCCTGTGTGCAAAGTGATGAAAACGCGCCGCCATACTGGCGCGATGTCGGCACGTTGGACGCGTACTGGAAAGCGAATCTGGATTTGGCCTCCGTGACGCCAGAACTGGATATGTACGATCGTGACTGGCCTATCCGTACCCATATGGAGCCGTTACCCCCGGCAAAATTTGTGCAGGACCGGTCAGGGAGTCATGGCATGACCATGAATTCCCTGGTCTCGGGCGGCTGTATTATTTCTGGCTCGGTAGTGGTTAATTCCGTTTTGTTTTCACGCGTAAGAATCAATTCTTTCTGCAATATCGAATCCTCTGTGCTGTCGCCGGATGTGGTGGTGGGGCGCTCTTGTCGCCTGCGCCGCTGTGTCATAGATCGTGCGTGCGTGCTGCCTGAAGGAACGGTAATCGGTGAGAATCCGGATGATGACGCGCGCCGTTTTTACCGCTCGGAAGAAGGCATTGTGTTGGTGACGCGTTCCATGCTGGCGAAGCTTGGCTGGCGCAGTTAACCGCATAAAGTAAAAAAATAAAGCACAGGTATTTGATGCGGAGGAACGCGTCAGAACAAAGTAAAGGAGCCGATAATGCAGGTTTTACATGTCTGTTCAGAAATTTTCCCGCTGCTAAAAACGGGCGGGCTTGCTGATGTTGTGGGGGCATTACCGGCGGCGCAGATTGCGGAAGGGATTGATACCCGCGTATTGATCCCGGCGTTTCCGGACTTGAAAAAAGGGATTCCGGATACGGAAGTGGTGGCCCGGCTGCATACTTTCGCCGGCTATGTCGAGCTGCTCTATGGACGCTATGACGGCGTAGGGATTTATCTGATCGACGCGCCGGGATTGTACGATCGTCCCGGCAGTCCTTATCACGATGAATCGCAGTTTGCCTATACGGATAACTATTTACGCTTTGCGCTGCTGGGCTGGATGGGGTGCGAAATCGCCTGTGGGCTGGACACGTTCTGGCGACCAGAGGTGGTTCATGCGCATGACTGGCACGCCGGTTTGACCTGCGCCTATCTGGCCGCCAGAGGCCGTCCGGCGAAATCCGTTTTCACCGTGCACAACCTGGCCTATCAGGGATTGTTCTATGCGCATCATCTGGAAGAGATCCAGCTGCCGTGGTCTTTCCTCAATATGCATGGCCTGGAATTTTACGGGCAGATCTCTTATCTCAAAGCCGGGCTGTTCTATGCCGATCACATTACGGCAGTCAGCCCGACCTACGCGCGTGAAATTACCCAGCCGGAGTTTGGTTACGGTATGGAAGATCTGCTGAAGCAGCGGCAGATGGAAGGGCGGCTGACCGGTATCCTGAACGGCGTTGACCCGCTGATCTGGGATCCCGAGCAGGATCTTCTGCTGACCACGCGCTACAACCGTGACGTGCTGGACGCCAAGCAGGAAAATAAACGCCAGCTGCAAATTGCGATGGGGCTGAAGATTGACGAAAAAGCGCCGGTATTTGCCGTGGTTAGTCGCCTGACGAAGCAGAAAGGACTGGATTTGGTGCTGGAAGCGCTGCCGGGGCTGCTGGAGCAGGGTGGGCAGCTGGTGCTGCTGGGCGCAGGCGATGCGGTGCTGCAGCAGGGCTTCCTGGCGGCGGCGGCAGAATATCCGGGCCAGGTTGGCGTGCAGATTGGCTATCACGAAGCCTTTTCGCACCGCATCATGGGCGGCGCCGACGTGATTATGGTACCGAGCCGCTTCGAGCCTTGCGGGCTGACACAGCTTTATGGTCTGAAGTACGGCACGCTGCCGCTGGTGCGGCGTACCGGTGGTCTGGCCGATACGGTCAACGACAGCTCGCTGGAGAACCTGGCCGACGGCATTGCCAGCGGTTTCGTCTTTGAAGACAGCAATGCCTGGTCGTTGCTGCGCGCAATCCGCCGCGCTTTTGTGCTCTGGTCGCGCCCTTCGCTGTGGCGCTACGTACAGCGCCAGGCGATGGCCATGGATTTTAGCTGGCAGGTAGCCGCTGTGGCTTACCGCGATCTCTATCAACGTCTGCTGTAAAGAACCCAGGAAAATTGATATGAACGCACCTTTCATCTATACCGCCCCAACGCTCAGCGTCGAGGCACTGAAGCACTCCATCGCCTATAAACTGATGTTCACTATCGGCAAGGATCCTTCCGTTGCCAATAAACATGAATGGCTGAACGCCACGCTGCTGGCGGTACGGGATCGGATGGTGGAACGCTGGCTGCGCTTCAACCGGGCGCAGCTGTCGCAGGATGTGCGTCAGGTCTATTATCTGTCGATGGAGTTCCTGGTCGGCCGCACGCTGTCTAACGCGCTGCTGGCAATGGACATTTATGAAGATGCCCACGCCGCGCTGGAAGAAATGGGATTCGATCTGGAAGATCTCATTGGCGAAGAGAGCGATCCGGGGTTAGGCAATGGCGGTCTGGGTCGCCTGGCCGCCTGTTTCCTGGATTCGCTTGCCACGCTGGGTCTGCCAGGCCGCGGTTACGGCATCCGCTATGACTACGGCATGTTCAAGCAGAATATCGTTGACGGTCGTCAGGCGGAATCGCCGGATTACTGGCTGGAATACGGTAATCCGTGGGAATTTCAACGCTTCAACACCCGCTATAAAGTCCGCTTCGGTGGACGTATCCAGGTTGAGGGCAGTCGTTCGCGCTGGGTGGAAACGGAAGAAGTACTGGCAACGGCTTACGACCAGATCATTCCTGGCTTTGATACCGATGCGACCAACACTTTGCGGTTGTGGGGAGCGCAGGCCAGTAACGAAATCAACCTGGGGAAATTTAATCAGGGCGATTACTTTGCGGCGGTGGAAGATAAAAACCATTCGGAAAACGTCTCACGCGTGCTTTACCCGGATGATTCGACCTACTCCGGACGCGAGCTGCGTTTACGTCAGGAGTACTTCCTGGTGTCGGCCACGGTGCAGGATATTCTCAACCGACACTGGGTGATGCACCAGACTTTTGACAATCTGGCGGATAAAATTGCTATCCACCTGAACGATACTCACCCGGTGCTGGCTATTCCTGAGCTGATGCGGCTGCTGATCGACGAACATAAGTTTAACTGGGATGACGCGTTTGAAGTGACCTGCCAGGTGTTTTCCTACACCAACCACACGCTGATGCAGGAAGCTCTGGAAACCTGGCCTGTGGACATGATCGGCAGGATCCTGCCGCGCCATCTGCAAATTATTTTCGATATTAACGATTACTTCCTGAAAACTATTCAGGACTACTATCCAGAGGATTGGGATCTGCTGTCGCGCATCTCGATCATCGATGAAAACAACGGGCGTCAGGTCCGCATGGCTTGGCTGGCGGTAGTGGTCAGCCATAAGGTTAACGGCGTGTCTGAACTACACTCCAACCTGATGGTACAGTCGCTGTTCGCCGACTTTGCCGCGTTGTTCCCGGGCCGCTTCTGCAATAAAACCAACGGCGTGACGCCGCGTCGCTGGGTGGCATTGGCGAACCCTTCACTTTCAACCGTGTTGGACGATGCCATTGGGCGCAACTGGCGTACCGATTTAAGCCAGCTCGATGAGTTAAAGCAACATATTGATTATCCTGGCTTCCTGAAGAAAATCAGTGATTCCAAGCTGACCAACAAAAAGCGGCTGGCGGCGCATATCGCTCAGAAAATGGATATTGTTATCGATCCTCACGCGCTGTTCGACGTGCAGATCAAGCGTATTCACGAGTACAAGCGTCAGCTGCTGAACGTGCTGCACGTGATCACCCGTTATAATCGGATCAAAGCCGATCCCGATGCGGATTGGGTGCCGCGTGTGAATATCTTTGCCGGTAAGGCCGCTTCGGCTTATTACATGGCAAAACATATTATTCATTTGATCAATGATGTCGCGCAGGTGATCAATAACGATCCGCAGGTGAAAAATAAGCTGAAGGTCGTCTTTATCCCTAACTACAGCGTCAGTCTGGCACAGGTGATTATTCCGGCCGCCGACCTTTCCGAGCAGATTTCTCTGGCGGGTACGGAAGCCTCCGGCACCAGTAATATGAAATTTGCTCTGAATGGCGCGCTGACCATTGGTACGCTGGACGGCGCTAACGTCGAGATGCTGGAGCATGTGGGTGAGGAGAACATCTTTATCTTCGGCAACACTACGCCTCAGGTCGAAGAGCTGCGTGCCACCGGCTATAACGCACGTCAGTACTTTGAGAAGGATGCCGAACTGCATCAGGCACTGACGCAGATTGCGACGGGTACCTTCAGTCCACAGGAGCCTGACCGCTATCGTAATATTTACGACTCGCTGGTCAATTTGGGTGACCACTACCAGCTGCTTGCGGACTACCGTAGCTATGTGGACACTCAGGACAAGGTGGACGAACTGTACCGCCATCCGGAAGAGTGGACGCGCAAAACGCTGCTGAACATCGCCAATATGGGCTACTTCTCCTCGGATCGCACCATCCAGGAGTATGCCGATGAAATTTGGGGGATCAAGCCGATCCGCCTGTAGATTTGGCCTCGGTAGTCGCTAAACGCTTTATCTGAAAACCCGCTGCGCTGTATTTCATACCGCGCAGCGGGAATCCCCGAATATATTCCTCTCCGTTTTGTTATGACCTCCTTTTAAGTACCACGCGCGTAAATCCTGACAAAATGACTGATTGCATCAGGCGCTGCGTAACGCTAACAGCCCCTTTGATTTACGAGCGTGCGCTATCTGTGACGCTCGGATGAAAGACTGTGACCATAACGCTCTGCTCTTAAGGCTCAAAAAAGGATGCCTCTGTGATTCAAAATGATAGATCGAATCCTTTTTTCAGCCTGCCAATGAACGTGAGGCAGCGCAGGCCGTCCTCACCCGGGGCGGGAACTTAATACTTCAGGAAAGTTTTCACTGAGGGCTGAAAAACAGACTAAAAATGGCGTAAAACAAAAGTGCGCTCTGCAGATCTTTCAGGAACAAGAAAGGTTAATCAGAGGCGACTAAGGGAGGGCCGTCATATGGAATGAAACTTTATAAGAGCGAAACGTTAATACACCCGAGAACGCCCTGTGCTGAAAAGTGGAGAAGCGCTCAAGCATGGGTTAAAAGTGAAAGTTAAATTCTGAAAAAATTACTGACAGGATGATGGCGTAGGCTGATGGGGACTGATTGCGGCATAGAAATTAAATGCGACTACATAAAGCCTGTTTTTATCATCACCATAATGCTTATCGTGCCGTCGTTTATTATCACTCTCCCCCGCAGGATACTGCTGGAGGGCTTTGATGAGAGTGAATAAAACGGCCGCTCTGACAAAAAAGGCGGAAATCGATTCCGCCTTTTTTCTCTCTTACTGCTTTAGCCGCTGGCTTTTAAGAAGCCAGCGATAAAACCGGCTTTTTCGCATGCTGTGCCAGCCATTCGCCGACGCGCGCGCGTTGCTGTTCGTTCAGGAACATACCGGTCTTGGTACGACGCCACAGCGCGTCATCCTGCTCGCGCACCCACTCTTTTTCGACCAGATAACGCAGTTCCGCTTCGTAGAAGTGGTGACCAAAGCACTCGCCCAGATCTTCGACACTTTTCGCCGGTTTCAGGAACAGCTCGGTATTGCTGCCGTAAGTTCGGGCATAGTGACGAGCCATCGCTTCCGTGATAAACGGATAGCGGCGACGCAGGCTGGCCGCATAGTCTTCACGCGTACCGGCAATATCACCACCGGGCAGGACGCAATTGCGCGTCCACGCCGGGCCCGCTTTTGGATAGTACTTCGACAGTTTTTCCATCGCGTGCTCGGCCAGCTTGCGGTAGGTCGTCAGCTTGCCACCGAAGACCGACAGCAGCGGCGCTTTGCCGTTGTCGTCGCGCACGTCCAGCGTATAGTCGCGAGTAATCGCCTGCGGTGAATCAGATTCGTCGTCGCACAGCGGACGGACACCTGAATAAGACCAGACGATATCTTCTTTGCTTAACGTCTTTTTAAAGTGGTTATTAAAGACGTTCAGCAGATATTCGGTCTCTTTCTCGTCGATATGCACATTTTTAGGATCGCCTTTGTATTCCACATCGGTGGTACCGATGATAGAGAACTCGTCCATCCACGGAATAACAAAAACAATACGGTTGTCTTCGTTCTGCAGGATATAAGCCTGCTTTTGCGTATGCACGCGCGGCACCACAATGTGGCTGCCTTTGATCAGGCGGATACCGTAAGGGGATTTTAGCTGCAGGCCATCGTCAAACAGCTGTTTCACCCAAGGGCCAGCAGCGTTGACCAGACCTTTAGCCTGCCACGTATGGGTTTTACCGGTATCAATGTCTTCCGCTTCCACGATCCACAGATCGTTCTCACGTCGGGCGCGAGTCACGCGGGTACGGGTAAGGACTTCGCCGCCGCGCTTTTCCACTTCCTGCGCGTTAAGGACGACCAGACGCGCATCGTCTACCCAGCAATCGGAATATTCGAAACCGCGCGTAATTTCCGGCTTCAATACCGAGTCTGATTCAAAACGCAACCCTTTACTGCCCGGCAGACTGGTGCGTTTTCCCAGATGGTCATACATAAACAGACCAACGCGGATCATCCACGCCGGACGCAGATGCGGACGATGCGGCAGGCGAAAGCGCATCGGGAAAGCGATATGAGGCGCCATTTTCAACAGCACTTCACGCTCGGCCAGTGCTTCACTGACCAGACGGAATTCATAATGCTCAAGGTAGCGCAGGCCACCATGGATCAGTTTAGAACTGGCGGAAGAGGTTGCGCAGGCCAAATCTTGCGCTTCCAGCATCAGCACAGACAGGCCGCGTCCTGCAGCATCTGCTGCAATGCCAGCGCCGTTGATACCGCCGCCGATTACGATCAAGTCTTTGGTTTCCACGTCATCTCCTCCGGTGTTCGGAATAGTTCTTAAATGTTCGTTTTCGAGCATTATAATAATCGCAAAGCGACATTGATGCCAGCGTTAACCGAATAAAAACATTTATGCGTGATGCAGGTAACAGAATTGTTCATCAAAAAGC
>NZ_DALZCD010000033.1:0-7868 GCF_031978025.1 Erwinia sp. | reverse complement strand
CAAAAAGCCTTATAGCCCTGCACTTTATTGGGTTATTGTCGGCAGCGTTCGCGATACAATAGCGCCCGTTTGTTATTACTCGGAAACCGATCATGGAACAATTTGAGTGCATCAATGTACAGCAGGCGCAGACTTTGCTGACCGATAACCACGCGCTGCTGGTCGATATCCGCGATCCGCAAAGCTATGCGATGGGCCATGCCAGCGGCGCTTTCCATCTGACTAACACTACGCTGAGCACCTTCATTCAACAGAGCGATCGTTCTGTGCCGGTGCTGGTGATGTGCTACCACGGCAACAGCAGCAAAGGTGCGGCACAGTACCTGCTGACGCAGGGTTTTAAAGAGGCTTACAGTATTGATGGCGGTTTCGATGCCTGGCGCGCCGCTTTCCCCCAGCAGGTTGATTCCGCCGCGGAGTAACCGCAGACAGGAAACTCTTTTTCAGAACAACAGGGACTTTACCGGCGATGATGCGCATTACCGATTTTTCCAGCCTTCGCATGGCGCAGGCTTTTGTGGACTACATGGCGACTCGCGGCGTCGCGCTGCGGATTGAGCAGGAAAGCCGTTATACGCTATGGCTGGATAATGATGCCCAGCTGGAACAGGTCGAAAACGAGCTCAACCAGTTTATTCGCGAACCGAATCATCCGCGCTATCAGGCGGCTAGCTGGCACTCAGGCACCACCAACAGCGGCATTACCTATACCCATTCTTCGCTGATGGCTAACCTGCGTGAACGGGCCGGCCCGCTGACCCTGACCGTGATGGCGGTCTGCATCGCCGTCTTTATTTTAATGCAGATTGTCGGCGACAGCACTGTGATGAGCTGGCTCGCCTGGCCGGATGCCGATCAGCATTATCAGCTGTGGCGCTGGTTCAGCCACGCGCTGCTGCATTTTTCACTGGTACATATCCTCTTTAATTTGCTCTGGTGGTGGTATCTGGGCGGCGCCATTGAAAAAAGGCTGGGCAGCGGTAAGCTGTTCGTGATTATGCTAATCTCCGCGCTGCTTAGCGGCTGGATGCAGGCGAAGTTCAGCGGCGTGCTGTTTGGCGGCCTTTCTGGGGTGGTATATGCGCTGATGGGCTACGCCTGGCTACGGGGCGAACGAGATCCCGCCAGCGGTATCTTCCTTGAGCGTGGCCTGATGGCGTTTTCCATCGTCTGGCTGGTTATTGGCTATGTGGGCTGGTTTGATTTGTCGATCGCCAACGCCGCTCACGTTACCGGGCTGCTGCTCGGTCTGGCGATGGCTTTTGTAGATACCCGAAAAAAATAACGGGCAACAGGAGAGCTTTGTGAAGCAGACGCAACGACATGACGCCATTATCGATCTGGTTCGTCGTCAGGGCTATGTCAGTACCGAGGAGTTGGTGGATCACTTTACCGTCAGCCCGCAAACCATCCGTCGCGACCTGAACGAGCTGGCGGAGCAGAATAAAATCCAGCGCCACCACGGCGGCGCGGCGCTGCCCTCCAGTTCGGAAAACACCGCCTGGCAGGATCGTAAAATGATGTGGTCGGCGGAGAAAGCGCGTATCGCGCAGCGCGTAGCCAGCCAGATCCCGGACGGCGCTTCGCTGTTTATCGACATTGGCACCACGCCGGAAGCCGTCGCGCACGCGTTGCTTAACCATAATAATTTGCGCATCGTCACCAACAATCTTAATGTGGCGATGCTGCTGATGAGCAAGCCCGACTTCAGTCTTATTGTGGCAGGCGGCGAAGTGCGCACGCGCGATGGCGGCATCATGGGCGAGGCGACGCTGGATTATATTTCTCAGTTCCGCCTGGATTACGGCATTCTGGGCATCAGCGGAATCGATACAGACGGCTCGCTGCTGGACTTTGACTATCACGAAGTCCGCACCAAGCGGGCGATTATTGAAAACTCGCGCTGCGTCATGCTGGTGGCCGACCACTCAAAATTTGGCCGCAACGCAATGGTCAACCTGGGGAACATGAGCCTGATTGACTATCTCTTTACGGATGAAGTGCCGCCTCCCGGCGTGTTGAAAACCATCGAGCAGCACGAAGTCCATCTGGAAATTTGCTGAAGCCTTGAGCGACAGAAAATACGGTAGCGAAGTGAGGGAGCGTAAACAGAAATGAAGGTAAAAGTGCATTTCGGCGTAATGTTGATCCCGGTATTACTTATTGGGTTTGCTGCCGGCTATTTTTACCTTCCGCAGCAGCTGAAAGAGATAAAAAGCAATCCGCAAATCGTCTGGTATAGCGAAAGGCCCGACCTGACCTGGCAAGTTTTTAGCCAGTGTAAACAGCATGTAGAGGATGCAGACACCTGCTATGAGGCTTACAGCGCCGCAGTGGCGCTGGCAGAGTCGAACCGGTGCGATGCGCAAGGCCGTAAATTGAAATACCGCTTCAAGCTTCTGACGCAGGATGCCAAACCGGCTGAAATTGAGAAAGAGATCGACAAGGATTGTCGGCAACCCTAGCAGCACCGGCCCGCTGTAAAAGGCCGGCCGCGTGACGCTCACGGCCTAAAACCGCTTCCGCAAAAACCGCAGATCTCCCCCCGCTAACCTGGCCCGTTGAAATCATGAGAAAAAGCGTTTCGACTTTTTCACGTGTCTGCATGAGCATTTTTTTCTGTTCAGGTCTTAACTGTATGTGTCCCGCCTGTTCTTCTCTTACCATTTCAAAAGGAAGCGGCATGTCGCAGCAGAAATTTAATCAGGCCCGTTTTGAAGCATCTTTGGCCCGTCAGTGGCAGCGCGCCGGGCTTTCTTCAGCAGAAGAAATGACCTCTCACCAATGGTGGCAAGCGCTGAGCGGCGCGCTGGCCGAGATGCTGACTGCCGCCACGCCCGCAAAGCCGGTCAAGAAGCAGCGCCACGTAAACTACATTTCCATGGAGTTTTTGATCGGCAGGCTGACCGGCAACACGCTATTGAACCTCGGATGGTATGACGACGTAAAAGCGGCGCTGGCCGTTCATCAGTGCAGCCTGAGCGAACTACTGGAAGAAGAAGTCGATCCGGCGCTGGGCAATGGGGGACTGGGGCGGCTGGCCGCCTGTTACCTGGATTCTATGGCCACGGTCGGGCAGTCCGCTACCGGTTACGGCCTGAATTATCAGTATGGCCTGTTTCGCCAGTCTTTTGACGATGGCCGCCAGATGGAGGCTCCGGACGACTGGCACCGCGAACGCTATCCGTGGTTTCGTCACAATAGCGCGCTGGACGTCAATGTCGGATTCGGTGGTAAAGTCAAAAACAGCGAGGGTGTGGTCGACTGGCAGCCTGCCTTTGTCCTGCGCGGCGAGGCGTGGGATCTGCCCGTGGTCGGCTATCGCAACGGGGTGACGCAGCCTCTGAGGCTTTGGCAGGCCAGCCACGCGCATCCTTTTGATCTGACGCTGTTTAACGACGGAAAATTCCTGCAGGCGGAACAGCGGGGAATCGACGCGGCAAAGCTGACCAAGGTACTTTACCCCAATGACAACCATCAGGAAGGCAAACGCCTGCGCCTGATGCAGCAGTATTTCCAGTGTGCCTGTTCGGTAGCGGATATTTTACGCCGCCATCATCTTGCAGGGCGCCATATTGCCGAACTGCCCGACTATGAAGTGATTCAGCTTAACGATACTCATCCCACCATCGCCATTCCGGAGATGATGCGCGTGTTGCTGGACGAGCACCAGCTGGCGTGGGATGACGCCTGGGCCATTGTCAGCCACACCTTCGCCTATACCAACCACACGCTGATGCCGGAAGCGCTGGAGTGTTGGGATCAGCGGCTGGTGCGCTCGCTGCTGCCGCGTCATTTTATGATTATTAAAGAGATCGACCGCCGTTTTAAAAAGCAGGTGGATAAAGTGTGGCCGGGCGACGAAGCGGTTTGGGCAAAACTGGCGCTGTTGTATGACAACCAGCTGCGTATGGCGAATCTGTGCGTGGTCAGCTGTTTTGCGGTTAACGGCGTGGCGGCGCTGCATTCGGCGCTGGTGGTTAAAGATCTCTTCCCGGAATATCACCGGCTCTGGCCGACCAAATTCCACAATGTCACTAACGGCATCACGCCACGCCGCTGGTTGAAACAGTGCAATCCACAGCTGGCGTCGCTGCTTGACGACACGCTGAAAGAAGAGTGGGTAAATCGTCTGGAAGCCCTTAAAGGGCTGGAAACGTTCGCTGACGATGCGGCTTTTCGCCAACGCTATCGCCAGATCAAATACGATAATAAAGTGCGGCTGGCAGAGTATGTCCATCGCGTAACCGGCATAGTAGTGAGTCCCCAGGCGTTATTTGACGTGCAAATTAAGCGGCTGCATGAGTACAAGCGGCAGCACCTTGGGCTGTTGCATATTCTCTCGTGCTACAAAAGGCTGCGTGAAAATCCTGATATGGCCTGGGTACCGCGCGTCTTTCTGTTTGGTGCCAAAGCCGCCCCTGGCTATTACCTGGCAAAAAATATCATTTACGCCATCAATAAAGTGGCCGAGAAAATCAATAACGATCCGGTTATCGGCGACAAAATGAAGGTCGTGTTTATCCCGGATTATCGAATCACTGCGGCTGAATTGATGATCCCCGCCGCAGATATTTCAGAGCAGATCTCGACGGCGGGCTATGAGGCTTCCGGCACCGGCAATATGAAGCTGGCGCTGAACGGCGCACTCACCGTTGGCACGCTGGATGGTGCCAACGTAGAAATTGCGGAGCAGGTAGGGGAAGAAAATATCTTTATATTCGGGCACACCGTGGACGAGGTAAAGGCGCTACGTAAGAAGGGCTATGCGCCGCTGAAACTGCGTAAAAAAGATAAGCACCTCAATGCCATTCTGAAAGAGCTGGAGAACGGTTTTTTCAGCAGTGGCGACAAGCAGGCCTTTGCACCGCTGCTTAACAGCCTGGGTGAAGGAGGCGATTACTGGCTGGCGCTGGCCGATTTTGCCAGCTACTGCGAAGCGCAAAAGCGTGCCGAACAGCACTATCTTGACCAGGACGCCTGGACGAGGATGACCATCCTTAATACCGCGCGTTGCGGCATGTTCAGTTCCGACCGTTCTATTCGTGACTATCAGCAGCGTATCTGGCAGGCCAGACGCACAGGGAGCAGCAATGGATAAAAAGAAATTTGAGCAGGCGGCAGCGGCAGCAGGCATCGCTGCCAGTTACATTAACGCCAAAGGCGAGCGGGAAGAGATTTCCCCCGATATCCGTCAGCGCTTGCTGGCGGCAATGTCAACCGATCGCCGCAAGCCCGGCCCGATTCCATCTTGCAAAGTTTTCCCGCGCAAACGGGAAATGGCGCTGGAAGTCGGCGGCAAGGGCAGCTATCAATGGCAGCTGACCAGCGAAAAAGGCCGTGAATATCAAGGCGAGGTCAACGCCGGAGAAGCTATTACGCTGCCTTCCTCGCTGGCGTATGGCTATCACGATCTGTCGCTGCGCCAGGGGAAAAAAAGCTGGCCGTGTCGGATTATCATTGCACCAAAACGCTGCTACGAGCCGGAGCCGCTGCGTCAGGGTAAAAAGCTGTGGGGTGCCTGCGTCCAGCTTTATACGGTGAAAACTGAACAAAACTGGGGCATTGGCGATTTCAGCGACCTGAAGCAAATGCTGACGGAAATCGCCACGCGCGGCGGATCGTTTATCGGTCTCAACCCTATCCACTCCCTCTATCCAGCCAGTCCGGCTAACGCCAGCCCGTATAGTCCTTCTTCGCGGCGCTGGCTTAACGTGCTTTATATTGACGTCAATGTCGTCCCGGATTTCCAGGAAAATAAAGAAGCCCAGCGCTGGCTGCGCGGCAAAGCCATTCAGAAACGCTTAAATCAGGCCCGGGAGGCCGAATGGGTAGATTATAACGCGGTAGGCGATCTGAAAATAACGGCCTTGCGCCATGCCTGGCAGCAGTTCAGCCAGCGTCAGCAGGACGATCCCAGCCAGACGCATTTTGCCGCCTTTATCGAAAAGGGCGGCGAAAGCCTTTATTGGCAGGCCGCATTCGACGCGCTGCACGGTGCAATGCTGCGTGAAAATGAGGACGCCTGGGGCTGGCCGGTGTGGCCGGAAAACCTACGGGAAGCGCATAGCGAAGCCGTTCGGAAATTCTGCCACGAGCATGAGGACGACGTACGTTTCTGGCTGTGGATGCAATGGCTGGCGAACCGGCAATTTGAAGAATGCTGGCAGGTCAGCCAGCAGCACGCTATGCCGATAGGGCTTTATCGCGATTTGGCCGTTGGCGTAGCGGAAGGCGGTGCCGAAACCTGGTGTGACCGCGAGCTGTACTGTATGGATGCCTCGGTAGGCGCACCGCCGGATATCCTGGGCCCGCTGGGACAGAACTGGGGATTGCCACCGATGGATCCGCATATTATGACCGAGCGCGGCTACCAGCCCTTTATCGATCTGCTCAGAGCCAACATGATGAGCTGCGGCGCGTTGCACATCGACCACGTGATGTCGCTGCTGCGCCTTTGGTGGATCCCCTATGGCGAAACCGCCAATTACGGCGCTTATGTCTACTATCCCGTTGACGACCTGATGGCGATCCTGGCGCTGGAAAGCCAGCGCAACGAATGTATGGTGATAGGGGAAGATCTGGGGACGGTGCCGGTTGAGATCGTTTCGAAGCTGCGAAAAAGCGGCGTCTACTCCTGGAAAGTGCTTTATTTTGAGCAGGAAAAACCTGACCGCTATCGTGCGCCGGATAAGTGGCCGCGTCAGTCGATGGCGAGCGCCACCACGCACGATTTGCCGACGCTGCGCGGTTTCTGGAACGCTGTCGATCTGGAAATGGGCGAAGTGCTGGGACTCTATCCCGATAAAGTAGTGCTGCAGGGGCTTCATAAAGAGCGGGCGCGGCAGAAGCAGGCTTTGCTGGAGGCGCTGCATCGTTACGGCTGCCTGCCGAAAGAGAGCGGCAAAAAGGCCAGCCTGATGAAAATGACGCCGCAGTTGAATCGGGGAATGCACCGTTTTATTGCCGACAGCGACAGCGCGCTGTTGGGCTTACAGCCGGAAGATCTGCTGGATATGGACAAGCCGGTTAACGTGCCGGGTACCGTCGATCAGTATCCCAACTGGCGCCGCAAGCTCAGCAAAACGGTGGCGGACATGTTTGCCGACAAGCAGGTTAATGCGTTGCTGAAGGATGTTGATCGGCGACGCAGGGACGACAAATAGCGTTATGCGCTGCACCAGACAAAAACCGGCCTGACAGCCGGTTTTTTTATGCAGCGGGTAGCGGGCCGTTGGTGGTTTTGATGGTGTAAATCAGCAGGCTGAAGGTGATGTCAGCAGGAACGTGGCAGCTGAATGAAAACAGTGGCCGCATTATTGACATCTTCTCCACACTACTCCTTTAGCGCGTCAAGGGGCGGGGTACTTTGTTATATTATTCAGAGGATTGCAGCTGCTGAGTCGCCGGTTCCTGAACGCTGGCAGAAAACCTGATGAGATAAAAAAACCGGGCGGTCGACGACCAGCCCGGTTTATTGGCGTGACGTTGCAAAATCAGTAAAAAGAGTGCTCGCCGCGCTGGTGCTCGGTCAGATCGCGCACGCCTTTCAGCTCGGGGAAAGTCGCCAGCAGCTCTTTCTCGATACCTTCTTTCAGGGTCACATCAACCATTGAACAACCGTTACAGCCGCCGCCAAACTGCAGGATAGCGAAGCCGTCATCGGTGATTTCCATCAGCGACACCTTGCCGCCGTGGCTGGCCAGCTGGGGATTAATGGTAGCCTGCAGCTGATATTCCACGCGCTCGATCAGCGGTGCGTCATCGCTCACCTTACGCATTTTGGCGTTGGGCGCCTTCAGTGTCAGCTGAGAGCCGAGGTTATCGGTGACGAAATCAATCTCGGCGTCTTCCAGATATGGCGCGCT
>NZ_DALZCD010000032.1:0-22928 GCF_031978025.1 Erwinia sp. | reverse complement strand
CAACCAGTCAACCAGTCAACCAGTCAACCAGTCAACCAGTCAACCAGTCAACCAGTCAACCAGCGTAATCAGAACGGCGGAGCATTAACCTTTATTAAACTTACAGTATTGGTCAACATTTCTTTTAAAGATAAAAATTAAAATCTCATCCATAAAATACATTTCTTTTACTTTAATATCGCAATAAATCTCCCGATTTGAGACGCAGCTCCAGAAAAATAAATAGATTTTATTATTGACCCCTTTTAACATCACCATAGTCATAATTTCATATAAGGATATAATAAATGTTGACCCGCTCATCCAGCCTGAATGATGTGCATCTACCTTTCTACCGGCGAACGCCTTGCCAAATAGAGAGGCGCCATTCTTTTGCTGGCGCTATTGCAGATATAAAAAACAGCGACTTCTGTTTGTCACCCGTCTTAAAAAGGAGCGAAAAAAAAGAAAACTTATCAGAAGGTGCGCTGGCAGAATTTATTAATTTTCGTAGCGAGCTGATTTATAATAAAATTGATGATTACCGTGCTATCGATGCCAGCAACTACATTTCTCTCGGGGCAGCATCGGCCGTCCCTTACAATCAGCATGGTATTACGCTCAATGAAAATGGCGAGCTGATGTTAATCAAGGGAGAAAGCCATAACCTTGTCAAAGGTCTGCTAAAAAAATATGCGACGGGTTTTAAGTATCAAACGGCTTCAATAGTGGCACTCGAAGGGTGTGCTCCCCCTCGCTTTAGCAGATTATTTATCAATGAGCACGGCGTTTTGATAGGTAAAAATTTAAAGGAAGGAACGCTTCATGCTATTACAATAAAAAATCACCCCGGACATTACGATCAGGAGTTCAGGAGAGAACAAATTGAAATCCTTATCAAGCCTTACAATGGTCCTCAGGTCGACAATCTTACCTTCAAAATATCAGAAGGGAAAAACATCTCTTTTTCATTTGAAGAAGGGAAGCTGTATCTGGACACCATAGAGACTACAGAAAAAAAACTCGACTACTCTCTTTGTGCTTACGATGTCACTCTTCCCTTAAAAAAGGGCATTAGGTTAATATCGGTAAAGAAATCAGGTCACTTACTGCAGCTTGAGTTGGCCAAAAAAAATAAAAAAAGGATTGTTTATCTTGACCCGTTACATATATCAGAAAAAAAGGTTTCCGCCAGACACCTGAGCCATAAACCCGGCCAGTCACTGGCCAATCGGCTGGGGGCCGATCCTTACGAGAAATACCATTCAGGTCAACCTTTTACTTCGACCCGACTCGGTAATTTTAGCAGCAAATACATTCCACTGATTTTAAACAACCTCGATCGGTTCCGTATTCATTTAAAAAAAGCCAAAGAAGAAAACTATAAAGGAAACCGCTCGCAAGCGATGCAAGAAGGAGTGAAAAGTCTTGATCCTGGCGTGGAAGCTATTCTCACCACCAGCCGTCACTTAATCAAACAGCATAAAACAGACAAGCGCTATTCTGCCGCTACTTCAGCAACGCTCCTGGCTAAAAATCGTGCTACAACGTTTGCGAACAATAAGCAACTTCGCCAGCTCGTTGCGGCGGCGACCGGCCTGACGGCGGATAAAGAGACGCTGGCTGCCAGCCTGCTCCAGATAGTCAGTAAACTCGCGCCCGATGAGGCTTTAACCTTAAGCTTTAATAACGCGCTCTCTTTTTTTTTAGGCACTGCGGCAGGCGGTGTCCCTTTTAATCCGGGCTGGTTTGACGGCATCGTCGGCTCCATTATGTCGAGCCATAATTTGATTCTCTCTCCTGACCAGAAGGGCAATATCCTCTTCACTTTCGCCAACGAGAAAACCCGTTCTTTAACACCGTTTATCGGCACCGGGCAGGGGCTGGAAAAGAATCTTCTTGCGGCAGGCGGCGCTAATTACATGACCGTTATGCCTTTGGAAGCGAACATAATATTAATGGCAAACAGTACAAACAGCGACAGCTTCAGTTTCGCCCTGAAAAAAGAAAATGTAAAAGCCTTTCTGGACAGCATGCTAACGGCTAAGGCCTCTGGCGATATTGAATCGCAGATTATTAAAGAAGCCGAAGTAAAAAAACGCGTCAAAAAAAGTCTTATCTTAAAAGTAGAGTGCAAGGTGGAAGGCAGAGTACAAAATGGCCGAATGCTTAACAACACTTTTGTGGTGCTTCCCCGCTCAGCAGCAGGCGCAAGCCTGAGCGCTAATCTGTTAAAGCTGGATATAAAAAAGGAAAAAACTATCGAGGGAAATGATATAAAAGCACAGGTTAAGGTTAAAACCCTTAGCGCGGCAAATATCGAAGCAGAATTGTTCAATGAGAATACCATTATGCCGATCCCTGTATACGTCAGCGATCCTGTGCTCTGTTTTCCCCTTCCCTTACAACAGGATAAAAACGCCACTACTCTTAGTTCGCCATCACTATTTCATAAAGAAAAAACTGAGGTTACCTTATTTACGGATGACGGGAAAAAGGTGACCCCCGAACACTCTATTGTAGCGAATGCTTTGCCGGATACGCTAATTAAGCAATCAGGCCTGCAGGAGGTGGCTAACCTGCCCGTGATCCATTCAGCCAATAAAAATAATAAAATGACGCTTAAAGCATTGGCCGGTACCAGAGAGCATTTCTCTCTTCTCCGCCAGGACCTGAAAGAAATAGTGCATTCTCTGCAGCAACAGGAGAGGGGGAGCATGGGTAAAGATGTCTCCATCCATGTCTTCGCGAATTATGAACTCATTGAAAGTGACAGGCAGCAACGTACAAGCCTTGAAGAACAGGAGAAACGTCTTGCCAACCAGCCCGACAAACTGGCTAAAGCTAAAATGAGACAGGAACTCGCTACGCTGAAAAAGAACGCCCGTTATCGCCTGAAAAACTTCACGTTGTACCGCAGCAGCCAGCTTACACAGAAGGCGAGTATGGCTTTAGCCATTATTAGCTTTACTCAACAGAACCAGATTTTGTTAAGCCAACGTCTTGAAAAGGTCGACTTTTGTTATGACGGCGTCAGCGAGACGGTGCCTGCGGGCTTCACGTCTCGCGCCTCTTTTATCCGTTAATGCCCGGATAAGCGGAGAGCCTTCTGTCACCTGCCGCGATCCGGCTACCTTCAAGGTAGCCGGATCCATCATAACGTTCAGGTCTTAATGCAGCCGAATGGGCGTAATGTCATCGTCAATGCCAAATTCTTCTTTCAGCTGCTTTTTGCTTTTCGTCACCATTTCGCCGCCCTTGCCTACGCTCATATGCTGCGGTTCATCGTTATGACGCGCCTGCCATAACATCACCAGCTGCAGGCTATTTTCTTTTTGCTCCGGCGTCAGGGCTACGCCATCGGCCCATTTCCCGGTTTCTACCGCTGTGGCCAGTCGCTGATAAACTTCCGGGGTCATTGCGGCAATAATCTCATCAAGCTCCATAGCGTCTATCCTTTAATCTGAGTGCCTTCCTCATCGGTGAAGCTTAATGAGGCAGAGTTGACACAGTAGCGCTCGCCTGTGGGCTGCGGGCCATCGGGAAAGACGTGCCCCAGATGGGCATCACAGGTGCCGCAGCGAATTTCAATGCGCTGCATGCCGTGAGTGTCATCTTCCAGATAACGGATAGCCTCGTCGCCGTATGGCTGATAAAAGCTGGGCCAGCCGCAGCCGGAATCATATTTCGTGCCGGACAGGAACAGTGGCGAATTGCAAACGAGGCAGTGATAAATGCCCTCACTCTTGTTATGCAGCAGTTTGCCGGAGTACGGCGGCTCTGTACCCCGCTGTTGAGTCACGTAGCGCTGCATCTCGTTTAGATCTGTTTCGGGCTTAAGTGGGCGTTCGGCCATAGTCAATATCTCTGGCAAAGTGGTCTGAAGATTCATAACATTCTAACAAATACATAACAACGCCAGGGGATTTTTCATGCTCAGGCGGAGTCCGAAAGTGAGCGGGCATTGAAAATGTGACCTGGATCACCCTTTACCATACCCACCCCTTTATATTCGGGCTGAATGCCCCAAACTAAAGGTAAGACGCTCGTCGCGGAAGGCGTTTTCAGGCGATTATTCCTGCTCCAGGGTTTGATTTGTCGCAACTATTGAAGCGATTCCGCTTGACGCCTGATAAGGTTTTTGTAATTTTACAGCCAACCTTTTATTCACTAACAACAGCTGGTGGAATATATGACTATCAAAGTAGGTATCAACGGTTTTGGCCGCATCGGTCGCATCGTTTTCCGTGCTGCTCAGCAGCGTTCTGACGTAGAAATCGTTGCAATCAACGATCTGCTGGACGCCGAGTACATGGCTTACATGCTGAAGTATGACTCTACGCACGGTCGTTTCGACGGCACGGTAGAAGTTAAAGATGGCCATCTGGTTGTTAACGGCAAAACCATCCGTGTTACCGCTGAAAGAGATCCAGCTAACCTGAAGTGGGACGAAGTCGGCGTTGACGTGGTTGCCGAAGCAACAGGTATCTTCCTGACCGACGAAACCGCTCGTAAACACCTCCAGGCTGGCGCGAAGAAAGTGGTTCTGACGGGTCCGTCAAAAGATGACACCCCAATGTTCGTTATGGGCGTTAACCACAAGGCTTATGCTGGCCAGGAAATTGTTTCTAACGCCTCCTGTACCACTAACTGCCTGGCACCACTGGCTAAAGTCATCAACGACAAGTTTGGTATCGTTGAAGCACTGATGACCACCGTTCATGCCACCACCGCCACGCAGAAAACCGTTGATGGCCCGTCTCACAAAGACTGGCGCGGCGGCCGTGGCGCTTCTCAGAACATCATCCCTTCTTCTACCGGCGCAGCTAAAGCGGTAGGTAAAGTGATCCCTGAGCTGAACGGTAAACTGACCGGTATGGCATTCCGCGTACCAACGCCTAACGTTTCCGTAGTTGACCTGACCGCGCGTCTGGCCAAGCCTGCTTCTTACAAAGAAATTTGTGAAGCCATTAAGGCCGCTGCTGAAGGCGAACTGAAAGGTATCCTGGGCTACACCGAAGACGAAGTGGTTTCTACCGATTTCAACGGCGAAACCCTGACTTCCGTATTCGACGCCAAGGCCGGTATCGCGCTGAGCGACACCTTTGTTAAGCTGGTTTCCTGGTACGATAACGAAACCGGTTACTCTAACAAGGTGCTGGATCTGATCGCGCATATCGCAAAATAATCGCGATAAGCTAATCCTGAGGGCGACTGCGGTCGCCCTTTTTTTTCGCTAAATAACAGGAGCTTCGATGAACGAAAAACTTTTTTCGCTGCCCGTTGCCGACCAAATCACGCCCTATATTTCCCTGCGCTTAATGGGCGAACTGCCTGTAGTCGTCATTGTGCATCCCCGGGTGCGTGCAGCCGTGACCCTTCAGGGCGCACAGCTGGTCGCCTGGCAGCCCAGCGGTGAAAAACCCGTGATCTGGCTAAGCGAAAAAACGGCGTGGACGACCGGCAAAGCTATTCGTGGCGGCGTGCCCGTGTGCTGGCCATGGTTCGGCCCGGCTGGCGAGCCCGCGCACGGCTTTGCCCGCTCACTGCCCTGGACGCTGTCGGCGCATGATGAGAACGATGAGAGCGTGATGTTAACGCTGGTGCTGGAAAGCAGTGAACAAACTAAAAAATTCTGGCCGCACGATTTCACGCTTTTTGCCCGGTTCCGCTTTAGTGAACGCTGTGAAATTGAGCTGGAAGCACATGGTGATTTTAAAGCAACCGGCGCGCTGCACAGCTACTTTGCCGTTGAGGATATTGCTGGCGTGGAGGTAAGTGGCCTCGGCCAGCCTTATATTGATAAGGTCAAAGACAACGCTGAAGGCCACTTGGCTGGCGGCAGGCAAACTTATCCTGACCGTGTCGACCGCATCTTTACCCAGCCGGAAGATTGCAGCGTAATCAGCGATAAGGCAGGCGACAGGATAATTGAGGTGTATCACCACTACCACAGTGACGTTGTCACGTGGAATCCCGGTCCCGCGCTTTCTTGCAGCATGGGTGATATGGCAAATGAAGGCTATAAAAGCATGGTATGCGTGGAGACGGCGCACGTAACGCAGCCTATGATAAGCGCGGGTGAAACCCCGGCCCGGCTGGCCACAACGATTAAAGTGCGCAGACGCGCTTAGAAGAGTAAAATGCGCCGACGCGCCTGGAACGACGGCGGGCACCAGGCCCGCCTGCGGGACTAAACCACGTCCAGCGGCATTTTGCGATCTGGCGGGGGAAAAGCCTCGTTAATGAGCGCGATTTCCTCATGGCTCAGCACCATTTCCAGCGCGGCAGCGTTTTCCGCTATATGGTGCAATGAGCCCGCTTTGGGGATCGCCATCACGCCTTCCTGGCGAATAACCCATGCCAGCAACAGCTGGGCTACCGTCACGCCCTTTTGTTGTGCAATCTTGTTCAGTACGGTGTGATTCAGCAGATCGTGCCGCAGACGGCCAGCCTGCGCCAGTGGACAATAGGCCATAACGGGTATCGCATGCTGCTGGCAGTCCGTCAGTAAATCATACTCGATGCCGCGGGAAGCCAGATGGTAAAGCACCTGGTTAGCCGTACAGGCTTTGCCCCCCTCTTCTGACAGCAGTTCTTTTAAGTCACTGCTGTCAAAATTTGATACCCCCCATTGGCGAATTTTGCCCGCCTGCTGGAGTTTTTCCATAGCCAGGATGGTTTCTTCCAGCGGAACCGTCCCACGCCAGTGGAGAAGATAAAGATCGAGGCAGTCGGTTTGCAGGCGACGCAGACTACGTTCGCAGGCATCCATAGCATCCTCGACGCCTGCATTCCACGGATACACCTTTGAAACCAGGTACGCGCTGTCGCGGCGGCCGCGTAACGCTTCACCTACCACTTCTTCGGCCCCGCCGTCAGCATACATTTCTGCCGTATCAATCAGTGTTAACCCATATTCCAGGCCAGCCTGCAACGCGGCGACTTCCTGCGCCCGTTTACTGCTGTCTTCGCCCATATACCAGGTGCCCTGCCCAATCACCGGTACCCTTACCCCGGACAGGGTTACGGATTTGGTCATCATGCCCTCCTGCACTGTTTTGGATCGCCACCATAATGCAAAAGGGCGCAAAGCGCCCTTTGATGGTGCAAATCCCGTTAAAAGGTGTAGCTCACGCCGGTCCAAATGGCGACCTGCGAATCTTTGTCTACCATCGGGCTGTCTTTGACTTCATCACTCAGGCGCGTATAGCGGCCGGCAACGGTCGCGTTCCAGCTCTGATTAATCGCCCATGCAGCCGTCAGCTCCAGGTACGGGTTCCAGCTGTCGTCGGCATCGTAGCTGCGCAAGCCGCTACGGCGCGATTCTCTTTTGGAAACGCCATAGTAGTAATCATTCTGGTTTTCGCTGCTATAGAGCGCCCCGATACCCGGCGTCAGGGTGAAATCACCGAAGTGGAAGCTGTAGAGGTAAGTCAGATCCCAGATAAAGCCGTTGCTGTTATCCAACATATCACCGGCAACAACCGTTCTGACCGTGCCCCAGTCAGCCGCATGTCGGTAGGCAAGGCCGCCCATCAGCGTCATATGACGCTTATCCAGCGCTTTCAGCTGCTTGTTATCCGTATCGTCAGGATCAAAATTCTGTGGCGAGCCTAACACCGTCAACGACAGCTGATCCTGTGAATCTTTCCAGAGGTAGTAGCCCGCCGTCAGGCTGCGCACATAAAAACTGTCGCCTTCATAATTGATGACCGGCAACGGGTAATAGCGATCGTCTCCGCCCTTATAAGGGCTTTGGCTGTAAATCACCGATGCGCCAAGGGTTAACGGATTGGCATGTGCCACTGCAGCGGTAAAACAGAGGGGTAAAAGCGCGGCAACCGCGCTAACTTTGAAATAGTTCACAATTAATTCATTCCATAAATATAACAATCGACTCACATAGTTTATCAGCGTTACATCGTTTGTTTAAAATTTTAAATATTCTGCCGCACTCAGAATCAACTTTAACCCTGTTCTCACCCGGCGCGCTTATTTACAAAATCCCGCCAGCCCGCATCAGGCAAGGGGAAGCGCTTAGATCAATTCTGACTTTGTTATTGAAATTGCATCAGAAATGCAAGGAGGTTCAGGAAATTTCCTGAATGCCAACTAAGCTTTAATCAAAGACGCTAAGTTTAAAGAGCAGAGTAACCAACATTGTTGTGTACCCCGATTAGAAGTCAGGTTGGCATAAGGGTTGCTGTACTCATTATAAGTTCCTTCAGGGGCTTTCCCTCATTAGGCTCCTGGTACCTGTGCTAAAAAAGAAAGGACGGGCATCGCTATGAATATATTCGATCACTATCGTCAGCGTTATGAAGCTGCCAAGGACGAAGAGTTCACACTGCAGGAATTTCTTACCGTTTGTCGGCAAGATCGCAGTGCATACGCCAACGCGGCAGAAAGATTGTTAACGGCTATTGGTGAGCCAGTAATGGTCGACACTGCCCAGGAGCCACGCCTTTCCCGACTGTTTTCCAACCGCGTCATCGCACGCTATCCGGCTTTTGAAGAATTTTACGGCATGGAAGAGGCCATAGAGCAGATTGTCTCTTATCTGAAGCACGCCGCGCAGGGGCTGGAAGAGAAGAAACAGATCCTCTATCTGCTGGGGCCGGTGGGCGGCGGTAAGTCCTCGCTTGCTGAGCGGTTAAAATCCTTAATGCAACGCGTGCCCATTTACGTCCTCAGCGCCGATGGCGAGCGCAGCCCGGTCAACGATCACCCGCTCTGCCTGTTTAATCCGCAGGAAGATGCCAATATCCTTGAGAAAGAATACGGCGTGCCGCGGCGTTATCTCGGTACAATCATGTCACCCTGGGCGGCTAAACGCCTGCATGAGTTTGGCGGCGATATTTCGCGCTTCAAAGTAGTGAAAGTCTGGCCGTCAATCCTGGAACAGCTTGCTATTGCCAAAACCGAACCGGGGGATGAGAACAACCAGGATATTTCCGCGCTGGTAGGTAAGGTGGATATCCGTAAACTGGAAAACCACGCGCAGAACGATCCTGATGCCTACGGTTACTCTGGCGCACTCTGTCGGGCTAACCAGGGGATAATGGAATTTGTCGAGATGTTTAAAGCGCCTATTAAGGTGCTGCATCCCCTGCTGACGGCCACTCAGGAAGGTAACTATAATGGTACCGAGGGGATTTCTGCTCTGCCGTTCAACGGTATTATTCTGGCGCACTCGAATGAATCAGAGTGGGTCACCTTCCGTAATAACAAAAATAATGAGGCGTTCCTTGACCGTGTGTACATCGTTAAGGTGCCTTATTGTCTGCGTGTGTCGGAAGAGATCAAGATCTACGACAAGCTGTTGGATCACAGTGAGCTGACGCACGCGCCCTGCGCACCCGGCACGCTGGAGACATTGGCTCGCTTCTCGATCCTTTCTCGCCTGAAAGAACCGGAAAACTCCAGCACTTATTCTAAAATGCGCGTCTACGACGGCGAAAGCCTGAAAGACACCGATCCAAAAGCCAAGTCCTACCAGGAATATCGTGATTACGCTGGTGTAGATGAGGGAATGAACGGTTTATCGACCCGTTTCGCCTTTAAAATTCTTTCGCGCGTGTTTAACTTCGATCATACCGAAGTTGCCGCCAACCCGGTACATCTGTTCTACGTGCTGGAGCAGCAGATTGAACGTGAGCAGTTCCCGCAGGATATCGCCGAAAAATACCTTGAGCACCTGAAAGGCTATCTGATCCCGAAATATGCCGAGTTCATTGGCAAAGAGATCCAGACCGCCTATCTGGAGTCTTATTCAGAATATGGTCAGAACATCTTTGACCGCTATGTCACCTATGCCGATTTCTGGATCCAGGATCAGGAATATCGCGACCCGGACACCGGTCAGCTGTTCGACCGCGAGTCGTTGAATGCGGAGCTGGAAAAAATCGAGAAGCCTGCGGGGATCAGTAACCCGAAAGACTTCCGTAATGAAATCGTCAATTTTGTGCTGCGTGCCCGTGCCCACAACAGCGGGCGTAATCCCAACTGGACCAGCTACGAAAAACTGCGCACGGTCATTGAGAAGAAAATGTTCTCCAATACCGAGGAACTGCTGCCGGTTATTTCATTTAATGCCAAAACGTCCACGGATGAACAGAAAAAACATGATGATTTCGTCGATCGTATGATGGAAAAAGGCTATACCCGCAAGCAGGTTCGTCTGCTGTGCGAATGGTATTTGCGCGTGAGAAAATCATCGTGATCCCGACTTCATAAATGTCTTCCTGTGGGTCAGTGAACCTGACCCAACAGCACCGTTGTTTGGGGGAGTTATGGCCTATTTTATCGATCGGCGTCTTAACGGCAAAAACAAAAGCGCGGTCAATCGCCAGCGCTTTTTGCGCCGCTATAAGTCGCAAATCAAACAGTCGATCGCCGAGGCCATTAATAAGCGTTCGGTAACCGACGTTGAGAGCGGCGAATCTGTTTCTATTCCAATTGATGATATCAACGAACCTGTCTTTCATCAGGGTCGGGGCGGGCAGCGTCATCGCGTCCATCCTGGCAATGACCACTTCGTGCAAAATGACCGGGTGGAGCGCCCTCAGGGTGGCGGCGGTGGCGGCGGTAGCGGTCAGGGCAATGCCAGCCAGGATGGAGAGGGTAAAGACGAATTTGTCTTTAATATCTCAAAAGACGAGTATCTGGATCTGTTATTTGAAGACCTGGCTTTGCCGAATCTGAAAAAGAATCAGCACCGGCAAATGAACGAGTATAAGGTGCACCGTGCCGGCTTTACCTCTAATGGCGTCCCGGCCAACATCAGCGTAGTGCGTTCGCTACAGAACTCGCTGGCGCGGCGTACGGCCATGACCGCCGGGAAACGGAGAATGCTGGGTGAACTGGAGGCCGCACTGGAAGCGGTGCAGAAAGCGGAACCGGCCCGGCTGCTGGAAGAAGAGCGGCTGCGTCAGGAAATCGCCGATCTGCGTGCCCGTATCAAGCGTGTGCCCTTTATCGATACTTTTGACCTGCGTTATAAAAATTTCGAGAAGCGCCCTGAACCGTCCAGCCAGGCGGTAATGTTCTGTCTGATGGATGTGTCCGGCTCGATGGATCAGGCAACCAAAGATATGGCTAAACGCTTTTATATTCTGCTCTATCTGTTCCTGAGCCGAACCTATAAAAACGTGGACGTTGTTTATATCCGCCATCATACGCAGGCAAAAGAGGTGGATGAGCAGGAGTTTTTCTATTCGCAGGAAACAGGCGGCACCATCGTTTCGAGCGCCCTCAAGCTGATGGATGAAGTGGTTAAAGAGCGTTACGATCCGGCACAGTGGAACATTTACGCCGCTCAGGCCTCCGATGGCGATAACTGGGCGGATGATTCGCCGCTTTGTCATGAAATTCTGGCTAAAAATATTTTACCGGTCGTACGGTATTACAGCTATATCGAAATTACCCGACGCGCTCATCAGACCCTCTGGCGCGAGTATGAACATTTACAGGCAATGTTCGATAACTTTGCCATCCAACATATTCGTGAACCGGAAGATATTTATCCTGTTTTCCGCGAACTTTTCCACAAACAGGCTGAAAACGCCTGAAAACAATGACGTATCAGTCAGCTCTTCGGGCTGGCTGATCTTTTTGCTTGCTGCAAGGCTTCTTTCTCCACTTCTTCTGTTTTTCACGTCATTATGCGAATTTTAACCTGATCTGTCGTTGCCGCATTTTTTGCCCTGGCGGGTTTTGCTGCTCTTTAAACTGTTTATCGGGCATTCGGTAAGGCTGAAGGCAACCTTAACAGCTGTGGCCTACGCTTCGCATCGGCATACGTTAAAAGTGGGGCACAGGCCACGCTTAACAATGCTGACTACACAGTAAATACTTCTTCTTTCTATCGTTTCGCCCTCTTCTGCCCCACCAGCCCCTCTCAGGCTCACGACATTAATCGAATTCTGATGTCAAAATCAGAGGCTATTTGTTACTATTATTCTTGCGATGGCCGCAGAATATCTAAATTATCATACACTTGTTACCGGAAGCCGCAGAAAACTACCAAAAACAGCCGTGGCGAAACAAAATTGCCCCTATTACGTTATTCAGGGTATGCTTATACCCCGCCATTCAGGCAAATTTTTATCAGATACAGGAGATTGCCCCATTGGAAGCCAGTGCTATCTATAGTCTGTTTATCATCGGTTCAGTGCTGGTGGCGGCAAGCATTTTGCTCAGTTCCTTCTCTTCAAAGCTCGGCATTCCTATTCTGGTTATTTTCCTCGTTCTGGGCATGTTGGCTGGCGTGGACGGTATTGGTGGCATTGCTTTTGATAACTATCCTGCGGCTTATCTGATCAGTAACCTGGCGCTGGCGGTGATCCTGCTGGATGGCGGAATGCGCACTCAGGCCAGTTCGTTTAAAGTGGCGTTGGGACCGGCGCTGTCGCTGTCAACCATTGGCGTATTGATCACCGCCGGTTTGACCGGCATGGCGGCCGCCTGGCTGTTTAACCTGAGCCTGATTGAAGGCTTCCTGGTGGGAGCGATTATTGGCTCTACCGACGCAGCGGCGGTTTTTTCACTGCTCGGCGGCAAAGGGCTAAATGAACGCGTCAGCGCCACGCTGGAAATGGAATCCGGCAGCAACGATCCGATGGCCGTATTTTTGACCATTACGCTAATTGAAATGATTGAGCAGGGTCAGACCGGACTGAGCTGGATGTTCATCGTGCATCTGATCCAGCAGTTTGGTCTGGGTATCGTCTTGGGTCTGGGCGGCGGCTGGGCGCTGCTCCAGCTGATTAACCGCGTCTCGCTGCCCGGTGGACTTTATCCACTATTGGCCGTCAGCGGCGGTATTTTAGTCTTTGCGCTGACCACCGTACTGGAAGGCAGCGGCATCCTGGCGGTCTATCTTTGCGGTTTCTGGCTGGGTAATAACCCGATTCGTAACCGGCACGGCATTCTGCAAACCTTTGACGGGATGGCGTGGCTAAGCCAAATCGGCATGTTCCTGGTACTGGGTCTGCTGGTGAACCCTACCGATCTTTGGAATATCGCGCTACCGGCTATGCTGTTGTCGCTGTGGCTGATATTGTTTGCGCGCCCGCTTTCCGTTTTTGTCGGCCTGCTACCGTTTCGCGGTTTTACCACGCGTGAGCGCTTCTTTATCAGCTGGGTCGGCTTGCGCGGTGCGGTGCCTATTATTTTGGCGGTTTTCCCCATGATGGCCGGTCTGCCGCACGCCTCGCTGTTCTTTAATATTGCTTTCTTTGTGGTGCTGGTTTCGCTGATGGTACAGGGCACCTCTCTCGGCTACGCCGCTCGCAAAGCCAGGGTGATCGTTCCCCCTACCGCCTCGCCCATTTCCCGTGTCGGGCTGGATATCCACCCTGAAAATCCATGGGAACAGTTCGTTTATCAGCTGGGCAGTGACAAATGGTGTATTGGCGCGGCACTACGCGAGTTGAAAATGCCGCGCGAGACGCGTATCGCCGCCCTTTTCCGCGACAACCTGCTGCTTCACCCAACCGGTAATACGCGCCTGCGTGAAGGCGACGTGCTGTGCGTGATTGGCCGTGAAAAGGATCTGCCCGAACTGGGGAAATTGTTCAGCCAGTCCCCACCCGTTTCGCTCGATCAGCGCTTTTTCGGCGACTTTATTCTTCAGGCCGATGCCCGTTTGCATGACGTTTCCGAAATTTACGGCATTGAGCTGGATGAAGAAATCAATATGCAGCAAACGCTGGGACATCTGGTTGCCAGCATGATTGGCGGTGCGCCAGTAGTGGGCGATCAGGTGGAATGGAAAGACATGATCTGGACCGTGGCGGAAAAGCAGGATAACGAAATAGTGAAAATCGGCGTGCGCATGGCGGAAGAGCGAGAATAATCCTGGGGCCAATCGGTAAATAACGACTACCCTTAAGGTTCGTATCTATCCGGAAGGGAGAAAATCATGGGTCATGTCGTAAAGATTGGTCGCTATGAAATTATCGACGCAGAACTGGATGCCGCACATGTCGATACGGTCGTTATTCCCTGCAAGACCAACCCGGCGCTGAGCTACCAGCTCGACGGGTGGGATAATGAGACCAGCGTGCCCGCCTGGATTGATGGCGAACCTGTCGATCTGGCTATCGGCCACTATGACACTGAGCAGGATCAGTGGGTACTGAAAAAGCCAGCCTGAGTTTGTGCCCGTTATCTTGCCGCCGCGTTATTTCGCGGCGGCGAGCTATAATAATGTCTTATATTTGCTATACGCCTGTCATAAATTATCTTCTGTCATTTATTTCCCGCTTCGCTTCCTCTTTATTACTTTGCAAAAAGCAACTCTGCCATTTTAGGAATTACCCGTATTAACTAACTTCCTGTACTCCTGCATACTCTTCCTGCTTCATGATGAAACAACGCCGACGTGTTTCATTTATTTATTCTTCTGAAACATACGGCCGTTAACTATTCACTACGCTGAATTTAAAACTTTTAATTTCAGTATGATAACTCCTGAACGCGTGCTTGATCCTCGTCAGGTCAGCAATCCCTTATGAAAAGAGAGCAGGCATTATGGCAAGTACTCTGGTACTGAATGACCGTCGCCGTGCATTTAGCGGCACCCGGAAAAACATTATCGCCAAGCTGGCATTAAGTCTTAGTGACTTAATTTCAATTAACCTGGCGCTTTTTTTATCTACGGCAACCGTACAAGGTATTTGGGGAAACCTGGATATATTTCTTCCCCCTCAGGAAGTACATATACGCTTTACCGCCCAGTTTGTGATGTCCGTAGTCTGTACGGCCTGGTTCTGGATGCGGCTTCGTCACTACACCTACCGTAAGCCTTTCTGGTTTGAGCTAAAAGAAATTATCAAAACCCTGGTCATTTTCTCGCTGCTCGACCTGGCGCTGATTGCCTTTTCAAAATGGGATTTCTCTCGCCTGCTGTGGAGCTTCACCTGGATCTACGCTCTGATTCTGGTACCGTTGCTGCGCTCGAGCGTTAAGCACGCCATTCTGAAAGCGGGACAGTGGCAGAAGCAAACTATCATTATCGGCTCTGGCAAAAACGCCCGTGAGGCCTACGCGGCGCTGCAGAGCGAAGAGATTCTGGGTTATGAGGTGAAAGCCTTTGTCGCCTCCAACGGCCATACGGGGGCGGAAAGCCTGAACGGCGTACCGGTTATTACGGCTAAAGACATCGTCTGGGACACGGTCGATCTGGAAAATACCCAGTTTATTGTTGCCATGGAATATGAGCAGCAGGCGATGCGTGACAAGTGGCTGAAGCTGCTGTCGAAAAAGAAATGCCGCAGCGTCTCGGTTGTCCCCACGCTACGCGGCGTGCCGCTCTACGGTACCGATATGTCTTTCATCTTTAGTCATGAAGTGATGATCCTGCGCGTCAGCAATAATCTGGCAAAACGCTCTTCCCGCTTCCTGAAACGCGTGTTTGATGTGGTGGTGGCTTCAATGCTGCTGCTGTTTCTGGCGCCCGCTTTTGGCCTGATTTGCTGGCTGGTTGGCCGGGACGGTGGTAACAAAATTTACGGACATGAACGCGTCGGACAGGACGGTAAGAAGTTTAAATGCCTGAAGTTTCGCTCA
Source organism: Erwinia sp. (assembly GCF_031978025.1). Classification (NCBI taxonomy): domain Bacteria; kingdom Pseudomonadati; phylum Pseudomonadota; class Gammaproteobacteria; order Enterobacterales; family Erwiniaceae; genus Erwinia; species Erwinia sp. Next base: position 7,373 of record NZ_DALZCD010000032.1, on the reverse strand, counting down.
ATGGTGACCAATTCGAAAGAAGTCCTGGAAGAGTTGTTGGCGACCAGTGCCGAAGCGCGAGCCGAATGGGATAAAGACTTTAAGTTGAAAAACGATCCGCGCGTCACGAAAATTGGTGCTTTCCTGCGTAAAACCAGCCTGGACGAGCTGCCTCAGCTGTGGAACGTTATTCGTGGCGAGATGAGCCTGGTGGGGCCGCGTCCGGTGATTGAAGCCGAGCTGGAGCGCTACGCGGGCGATGTCGATTATTATCTGATGGCCAAGCCCGGCATGACCGGCCTGTGGCAGGTCAGCGGTCGTAACGATATCGACTACGATACGCGCGTCTACTTCGACTCCTGGTATGTGAAAAACTGGGCGCTGTGGACTGATATTGCCATTCTGTTTAAAACCGCTGGTGTAGTGCTGCGTCGCGACGGCGCCTACTAAGCTAAGATCCGGGGCGGTCGCTGCGGCACCGCCCCATAAGTTTTTCTTTTCTTTTCTCCCCGTTATCACTACTCTGTGCGGCTTGCTTTTTTTACTGGACGTCGCCGCCCCGATGCAAAAATTCACCTTACTTCTTCTCAGCCTGGTTCTGTTAGCGCCGCTTGGCATCGATCTCTATTTGCCGACGCTACCCGATATCGCGCTGGGGCTGAATACGCCGGTCAGCACCGTGCAAACCACTATCCCGCTATTTCTGCTGGTGATGGGCCTGGGGCAAATTGTTGCCGGTCCGCTGGTGGACAACCTGGGCAGGAAGCCTGTGGCCCTGGCCGGTCTGCTGCTGTATGTGGTCGGTAGCGTTCTGGCCGCCACGGCTGAAAGCTGGCCGCAATTCCTTTGCGCGCGCGTGGTACAAGGCTGCGCCGTCTGCTGTACCGCAGTGGTGGCTTTTAGTGGCGTGCGCGACCGGCTTGACGGTGACGATGCTGCTCGTGCCTACGGCTTTCTGAACGGTGCCCTGAATATTGTTCCGGCGCTGGCACCGATGCTGGGCGGGTTCCTTGCCGAGGCCTTTGGTTGGCGCGCACCTTTCTGGTTTTTAACCGCTTACGCGGTCGTGATTGGCCTGCTGGTCATTTTCTTTTTACCGGAAACCCGTCCGGCAGGCACGCTGGCCGTAAAGGGAATACCGCTACGTCAATACTGGCAAATCCTGCGGCAACCACGCTTCCTGGCTTTTGCCTTTGCTAACGCGGGCGCACTGGGTATGGTGCTGACTTACGTCTCGCTCGCGCCGCAGGTATTAATGACCGAGGGCCAGCTCTCCGCGCTGCAGTTCTCCGTTGCTTTTGGCGCCAACGGCTTCTGGATAATGTTGGTGAGCGTGCTGGTCAACAAAATGATCCGCAAGCTGGGACGCCCGATTTGTCTGGCAACGGGCTGCGTGGCGATGACGTTGGGTGCGATAATGCTGATGGGCGGCGTGCTGCTGCTCCCGGCCGCATGGCAGCAGCACTGGGCGCTCTATATGCTGCCCGTGGCGGTATCCGTGGCGGGTCTGGCTTTTACTGTCGGCCCGGCCACCAGCTATGCACTGGAGCCTTATCAGAAACAGGCGGGCGTTGCATCGGCACTGGCGGGCTTTATCCAGATGGCCGGCGGCGCTTCTGGTGGATTGCTGGCCATGGCACTGCCGCTGGCGGAGAAATCTTCACTGGCGCTGATGATGGTTGCAGGCGCACTCCTGACGGGAACGGCCTGGTATTACAGTAAAAAAGTGCGCGGCACGCTGACCGCGCTTTAGCCTCAAATAACGTTTACCGGTACGCGGGGCGCGAGCGCGCACATCAGCTCGTAACCTACCGTACCGGCAGCTTTAGCTACCTCGTCGATTTTGATGTTATTGCCCCACATCTCTACCTGGCTGCCGATGCCCGCCTGCTGACAGGGCGTCAGGTCCACCGTAATCATATCCATTGATACCGCCCCGACAAGCTGCGTTCTGACCCCGTCCACCCACACCGGCGTGCCGGTGGGAGCGTGGCGCGGATAGCCATCAGCGTAGCCGCAGGCAACAATGCCAATACGCTGCTCGTCGCTGGCACGATAGCGTGCACCATACCCTACCGCATCCCCGTGTCTGAGTGACTGGACAGCAATGATCTCTCCGCTCAGCGTCATAGCGGGACGCAACCCGCTGCTGGCGACATCCTGCCAGTCACCGCTGGGCGATGCGCCATAAAGGATAATGCCTGGCCGAACCCAGTCATAATGCGTGTCGTCATGCCAAAGCGTGGCCGCCGAATTTGCCAGCGAGCGCGGGCAATCCAGCCCTTCTGCCGCCTGATTGATACGCCTCATCGGCTCCGTAATGCCCTCATTGCTTTCCGCTTCGGCAAAATGGGCCATCAGCGTCAGCTCCCCCACGTTGGGCAGCGTTTTTAGCTTCTGCCATACCTGCTGCACCAGCGAGGGCTGAAAACCAAGCCGGTTCATGCCGCTGTTCATTTTCAGGTAAATATCCAGCGGAGCGGAAAGCTTCGCTTTCGCCAACGCCTGAATCTGCCAGTTACTGTGCACGCTGGTGGTGAGCCGGTAGCGATCCAGAATGGGAAGCTCATCCGGATGGAAAAACCCTTCCAGCAGCAAAATGGGCTTATTCCAGCCGCTTTCGCGCAGCATAATGGCCTCTTCAAGATTCAGCAGCGCGAAGCCGTCTGTCTCTGACAGGCTTTGCCAGACGCGAGCAATACCGTGTCCGTAGGCATTGGCTTTTACTACCGACCAGACGTGCGAGCGGGGAGCAGCCTGGCGGACGACAGCCAGATTATGCCGCAACGCGCTGGTGTCGAGGGTTGCGACAATAGGACGAGACATAACTTCTCCTGTTATAAGCGGATAACTAGCGTGCGCCGTGCAGGATCGGGCCTGTAGCAGGCTGATAACCCGGCAGATAGCGCATTACCGATAAATCGTCAGCGGCAATCGCCGGAGCGCGTCCTGAGATAATATCAGAAAGCAGCTGCCCGGAGCCGCAGGCCATGGTCCAACCGAGCGTTCCGTGACCGGTATTCAGGTAAAGATTTTTAAACGGCGTACGGCCGACAATCGGCGTTCCGTCCGGCGTCATCGGCCGCAGCCCGGTCCAGAAAGTTGCCTGCGCAAGATCGCCGCCCTGCGGATAGAGATCCCGTACCACCATTTCCAGCGTTTCGCGTCTGGCGGGCAGCAGTTTTGTATTAAAGCCAACGATCTCCGCCATGCCACCCACGCGGATCCGGTTGTCAAAACGCGTAATCGCCACTTTGTAAGTTTCGTCCAGCACGGTGGATACCGGCGCCGCCTCAGGATGAGTAATCGGGATAGTCAGTGAATACCCTTTCAGCGGGTAGACGGGAATAGCCATCATACCGTTCAACAGCGAGGTGGAATAAGAGCCAAACGCCACAACATACGCGTCCGCCGTAACGACCTCAGCTCCGCATTTCACGCCGGCAATCTGATTATGTTCCTGTAACAGGGCGTCAACAGGTGTATTAAAGCGGAAAGTAACGCCTGCCGCCTTTGCCATCTCTGCCAGCTGTCGGGTAAACAGCTGACAGTCACCGGTCTCATCATTAGGCAAGCGCAGACCGCCGGTTAACAGATGTTTTGTCGCCGCCAGCGCGGGTTCCGCCTCGGCCAGCTGGCTGGCTTCCAGCAGTTCATACGGCACCCCCGCCTCTTTTAATACCGCAATATCTTTGGTGGCGCTTTCAAATTGCTGCGCGGTACGGAACAGCTGCAGCGTACCGCCCTGCCGTCCTTCATAGGCGATGCCGGTCTGCTGACGTAGCGCTTTCATACAGTCACGACTGTATTCAGCAATACGTACCATGCGGCTTTTATTTTCCTGATAGTGACGCATATCGCAGTTACGCAGCATTTGCCACATCCACGCCAGCTGGAAACGACTGCCATCCGGCCGGATAGCCAGCGGTGCGTGGCGCTGAAACATCCATTTTATCGCCTTTAACGGCACGCCGGGCGCCGCCCAGGGTGCTGCATAGCCCGGGGAAATTTGTCCTGCGTTGCCTGCGCTGGTTTCCAGCGCCACGTCCGGTTGACGATCGATAACCGTCACCTCATGCCCACTTTGGGCCAGATACCAGGCGCTGGCTACACCCACTACGCCGCTTCCAAGAATGACAACTCGCATCGCTACTCCACCGCCGATTTTCATAGATGAATACACTGGATACATGCGGCCGCTGCGGTGAAAAAAGCTGCGGGAAGACAGCGGGCGCGATGTAACAATATTATTCTTCTTTTTTACCCTGGAGGGGAATAAAAACAAGGTGCCGGTGATAAATCGGAGTTTAATATTGCATTATTAAGAGCGGCAGCAGCAAATAACTGCACAGGCGGAATTTTCCTGCTTCCTCAGCAGAATATTATTACGCCGCACTTTCCGTCGTTATACAGGATATTATTCTGTCCTTATTATTATTTTTTGCGCTTTCCCTGACGTTAAAATGATTTTTCGACTTCGGCTCTATTTTCTGCCAAAGATTTCCATTGTATTCGCCTGAGCGATCGGAGAGAGTGAACTATCATTGAGTTACTGGCTTCAATTCCAGATCTGCTCCGACAGCGGCAGCGTCATGGCAGGTCATAATGAAAACGGATTTATGTCGCTACTGATGTAACGTCGAAAACCGGTTTTAAAAAAGGGGTGCGCTATGACGACTATCTTTGATGAGTCTGTAACGAACAGCCAACGGCTCAGCGACGGTCCCGACTGGACGTTCGATCTGCTGGACGTCTACCTTGAAGAGATTGACCGCGTCGCCAAACTCTATCGACTGGATACCTATCCTCATCAAATCGAAGTCATTACTTCGGAGCAGATGATGGATGCTTATTCCAGCGTCGGGATGCCAATCAACTACGCGCACTGGTCATTCGGTAAAAAGTTTATCGAAACCGAACAGCGTTATAAGCATGGCCAACAGGGCCTGGCTTATGAGATCGTCATCAACTCCAATCCCTGTATCGCCTATCTGATGGAAGAAAATACCATTACGATGCAGGCACTGGTGATGGCACACGCCTGTTACGGCCATAACTCCTTTTTTAAAAACAACTATCTGTTTCGAAGCTGGACGGATGCCAGCTCCATCGTCGACTACCTGATTTTTGCCCGTAACTATATTAGCGAATGCGAAGAACGCTATGGCGTGGAGGAAGTCGAGCGGCTGCTGGACTCGTGCCATGCGCTGATGAACTACGGCGTCGATCGCTACAAACGCCCGCAAAAAATCTCTTTGCAGGAAGAGAAAGCTCGCCAGCGCAGCCGCGAAGAGTATCTGCAAAGCCAGGTGAATATGCTGTGGCGTACGTTGCCGCGCCGCGAAGCGGAGACGACGCATACCGAAGCGGCGCGCTATCCCAACGAGCCCCAGGAAAATCTGCTGTACTTTATGGAGAAAAATGCGCCGCTGCTGGAGCCGTGGCAGCGCGAAATCCTGCGTATTGTCCGTAAGGTTAGCCAGTATTTTTATCCGCAAAAGCAGACCCAGGTTATGAACGAAGGCTGGGCGACCTTCTGGCACTACACCATCCTTAATCATTTGTATGATGAGGGCAAAGTCAGCGAGCGCTTTATGCTGGAATTTTTGCACAGCCATACGAACGTGGTTTATCAGCCGCCCTATAACAGCCAGTGGTATAACGGCATTAACCCTTACGCGCTGGGCTTCGCTATGTTTCAGGATATTAAACGTATCTGTCAGGAGCCGACGGAAGAAGATCGCTATTGGTTCCCTGATATTGCCGGTTCAGACTGGCTGGAGACGCTGCATTTCGCGATGCGTGAATTTAAGGATGAGAGTTTTATCAGTCAGTTTTTATCACCAAAAATCATGCGTGATTTCCGCCTGTTTACGGTGATGGACGACGATCGCAATAATTTTCTGGAAATAGCCGCCATCCATGATGAAGCAGGCTATCGGGCTATTCGCCAGCAGCTTTCTGCACAGTATAATCTGAGCAATCTGGAACCCAACATTCAGGTTTATGATGTCGATTTGCGCGGCGATCGGTCCCTGACGCTGCGCTATGTTCCGCACAGCCGCGCGCCGCTGGATAAAAGCCGCCGCGAGGTGTTAAAGCATGTCCATCGTCTCTGGGGATTCGATGTCCATCTGGAACAGCAAAATGACGACGGCAGCACCGAAATTCTTGACCGCTGTCCACCCCGACCTTCTTCTCTTTAACGATCTGAAAAAGCCGGTCTTCAGGACCGGCTTTTTTATGCAGCCAACGCGTGCTTTTACAAAAAAATTAACGGCGCACGCCCGATTCCGCGGGCAGAGTATTTTGCATCCCGTGCCAGATTTCACCGCTGCGATGGCCATAATCACGTACGGTTTCCACAATCTTATCCAGCTGCTGAGTCTGACAAATCGTTAGCAGCTGCTGATAAAAATCACGCGCCACGCGACGAGCTTCCGGGTTAGAGAAATAGTGACGTCCCACGCGCGTGTAGAGTCCTTTCAGTCCGTTGAGGATCAGCCCGTAAATAGGGTTGCCGGAGGCAAAAGCCAGTCCGCGAAAGATATTGTAATCCAGGTCGGTATAGGCTTCTGCCTTGTCTTCAACCTGCTGTGCAGTGACCAGGACCGCTTCAGCTTTATCCGGATGAATACGAATAGCGCGGCGAATAAACACGGAGGAAATATCAGTGCGTACCGAAAGCAGGCTGTCGATTAGTTGCGGGACGCTGTCATGATCGAGGCGCGCCAGCGTTTCCAGGATACTTAAGCCAGATGTTTCCCAGAAATTATTTACCTGCGTAGGTTTGCCGTGTTGAATAGTCAGCCAGCCATCGCGCGCCAGACGCTGTAGCACTTCACGCAACGTGGTGCGGGTCACGCCGATTAACTCCGACAGCTCGCGTTCGGCAGGCAGAATCGATCCCGGTGGAAAGCGGTTGTTCCAGATACTTTCGATAATATATTCTTCCGCGAAACCCGCAGGGCTCTGGGCCTTAATAACCATAGCGTATTGTTTCCGTTGCGTTCATGACTGCAAAAATTCGGCTCATCATACCAGATGGTTTGGCCCTCACCTAGACTGGCCGCAGCGTAAAATGCTGCTGAAATCGCATTTCTCCTGAAATGAAGCCTTTGATTTACGCTGTTAAGTCCCGGCCACTTTCACAAGGCGGCCGTAACGATACATTTTTTTACATAGCGGCTAAACCACGCCGTTTTCAGCCGCGTAAATTTGCCGCATAGTGGCTGGCACGGCAGCGCTTTTGGTTTACACTGCCGGTTCAACGCTTATTACAGGGATTGATTATGTTGCACTATTTTAATAGCAGTTCTCGCGGTCGTGGTGCCTGGCTACTTATGGCGCTGACGGCTTTTGCCCTGGAAATGGTGGCGCTTTATTTCCAGCAC